>CAZDYR010000072.1:0-7613 GCA_964509625.1 uncultured Smithella sp.
CGGTTATTGTATCGGACAAGATCATCAAACTGCCGGATGGAACCGAAGCCAACGAAACCATCTACAACTGGAATTACAAAGGCGTGGTTGATCTGCAGACCATTAATGTTTCCGTTTTTAAAAACGGCAAATGGGTTTATGCGACCATCAATCAGACCCAGGGAAGCGAACCCTTAAGGAAGGTGCTCTATACATTGAAATTCAAATAATAACCATCTGATATCATTCGGGCGGCATAACATTTTGCAAAGGTCATCCCGGCAGTCATGTTATGCCGCCCTGATCCTTTTTTCTATAGCGACTTCAGGTCCGGGAGGAGGCCGGTTACACGATTGTCCTCCGCGGCTTTCGTTGCCTTTCGGGTATTCTCGGCAGAGACAATCTGCAACCATGGTTTCTTGCAAATCATTCTGAAATTTTTCTGAAACGAAATGTTTTCTGCTGATTCACAAAAAAAGGAGAGGAAAAGAGATAAGATATTTATGCCATTTTGCCGCTCGCTTCGCGCCGGACAATTATGGTATAAGTTAAAGTGGCTATGGATATAAATTTAATCAGACATCTGCGTTTTTTCTATTTTTCACAGTGAATAACGGGGGACATTATGAAATCATACATTTTGGCACTTGATCAGGGCACGACCAGTTCGCGCGCCATCATTTACAATGCCGACGGCGCTGTTGTCAAAATCGCTCAAAATGAATTTACGCAGCTCTATCCGCGGCCCGGGTGGGTTGAGCATGATCCCATGGAAATCTGGGGAACGCAGCGCGGAGTCGTAAGCGAAGTGCTGGCCACCACCGGCATCGCTCCGGAAGAAATTGCCGCCATTGGCATCACCAATCAGCGTGAAACAACCATCGTCTGGGACAAGGTCACCGGCAAGCCCGTATACAACGCGATTGTCTGGCAGTGCCGCCGAACCTCCTCGATGTGTGACGAGTTTAAAGCAGCGGGAATGGAGAATTACATCCGCGAAAATACCGGTCTTGTGCTGGATGCCTATTTTTCCGGAACCAAACTGAAATGGATCCTGGACCATGTGGAGGGGGCCCGGGAAAGAGCAAAAAACGGCGAGCTTCTTTTCGGCAACGTCGACACATGGCTTATCTGGAATCTCACCCGGGGCCGGGTTCATGTCACCGATTACAGTAACGCCTCGCGCACCATGCTCTATAACATTAAAAAACTGCAGTGGGACAAATATATTTTAGATAAACTGGATATTCCCGCCGCTATGCTGCCGGACGTTCAACCCTCCTCCACGGTATATGGCGTCGCTGACGCCCGCGTGTTCGGTGCGGAGATCCCTATCGCCGGTGTCGCAGGCGACCAGCAGGCGGCGCTTTTCGGCCAGGCCTGTTATGAACCCGGGATGGTGAAGAACACGTATGGCACGGGCTGCTTCATGCTGATGCAGACCGGTGAAAAGATCGCCCATTCCCAAAAAGGCTTGCTGACGACCATCGCCTGGGGCGTGGGCGGCAAGGTTTACTACGCTCTCGAGGGCAGCATTTTCGTCGCCGGCGCGGCAATCCAGTGGCTGCGTGACAATTTGCGTGTCATTTACGATGCCCGCGACAGTGAATACTTTGCCACCAAGATTCCTGATTCCCAGGGGGTTTACGTGGTACCCGCTTTTGTGGGACTGGGCGCGCCCTATTGGGACATGTACGCCCGTGGAGCGATTGTCGGCCTGACCCGCGGCACTAATCGCAACCACATTATCCGGGCGACGCTGGAATCGATTGCCTATCAGACCCGGGACGTGCTGGAACTGATGCGCACCGAATGCGGCATTGATCTTTGCGAATTGCGCGTCGACGGGGGCGCGTGCGCCAATAATTTTCTCATGCAGTTCCAGGCGGACATTCTGGGGGTGCCGGTCGAGCGTCCTGAAATTATCGAAACGACTGCGCTCGGCGCGGCTTATCTGGCCGGTCTCGCCGTGGGCTTCTGGAAAGATCAGGCCACAATCGCCCGGAGAAGAAAGGTTGACCGGCGATTTGAACCGGTCATGCATGAGGATCAGAGACAAAAAATTTACGCACGATGGAAGAAAGCGGTTGAACGCGCGCGATGCTGGGAAGAGGAATAAGGTTCAAGGTTCAAGGTTCAAGGTTCAAGGCTAAAGGCTAAAAGCTGATGATTAAGACGGATGTCATTATAATCGGCGGAGGGGCTACCGGGTGCGGAATCGCGCGGGATCTGGCTCTGCGCGGCGTTCCTCATTGCCTGATCGAAAAAGGAGATTACGCGGCGGGAGCAACCGGGGCCTGTCACGGACTGCTGCACAGCGGAGGCCGTTACGCGGTATCCGATCCCATTGCCGCCAAAGAATGTTATGATGAGAATATGATTCTTCGCCGCATCGGTGAAAAATGCGTGGAAAACACCGGCGGACTGTTCGTGCGCTTACCGGGCGACTCAAAAATTTTCCGGGAACGGTTTTTAAGAGGTTGTGAGGATATCGGCATTCCCACAGAAGTCATTTCGTCCACCAAAGCTCTTGAACTGGTGCCCGGCCTTAATCCGGACCTTGAAGAAGCGGTCAAGGTCCCCGACTGCTCCATCGATCCTTTCCGTTTGTGCATGCTGAACATGAGGACATCAGAACTCAAGGGAGGTTTGAGTTTTACACGCCATAAAGTAACGGAAATCATCATGTCCCACGGTCGTTGCATCGGCGTTAAAGCCACTGATGCGTCCACCGGAGAACTCAAAGAAATACACAGTAACATCATCGTAAATGCCACCGGCGCCTGGGCCAATCTGGTGGCCGGGCTTGCCGGAAACGAAGTTCCCATTACGTTGTCCAAAGGTTCGCTGGTCATCACCAATCATCGCCTGACTGATATGGTCATTAACCGCCTGCGGCCGTCTTCCGACGGTGACATTATCGTTCCGAACGAGGCAGTCTGCCTGGCCGGCACCACATCTCTGGCCGTTCATGACCCTGATATAATACCGATTCAGCCCGCCGAAGTGGATATCATTATCGGCGAGGCGGGCCGGATGATACCCCATTTCAATCATACGCGGATTATCCGGGCGTTTTCCGGCGTCCGTCCCCTGCTCAAATCACAAAAACTCGACAGCCGTGAAATTTCGCGCGGTTTTCAGATTATCGATCATCATAACGGCATGTACAGCATCGTCGGCGGCAAGCTTACAACCTTCCGCCTCATGGCGGAAAAAATGGTCGACACCATTATGAACGCCTTTAATCTGAAAAGATCCTGCGAAACGGCGGAAAAACCGCTGGACGGGCAGGAGGAACTCAGCGGGTATCCCCTGTCCAAACGCCTGGCGGACATGAAAAACATTGTTTGTGAATGCGAACTGGTAACCCGCAAGGATGTGGAGAGAATCATCGAACAAACAGGAACCCGGCATGTCGGCGATATTTCACACCGGACGCGGTTGGGCATGGGACCCTGTCAGGGCGGATTCTGCACGTTTCGTGCGCTGGGCATCATGCATGACAGGGAGATCCTGACGGCGGAGCAATCCGTTCAATCTTTGCGTGAGTTTCTCCAGAGACGGTTCCGGGGAATCCGCTATGCCCTTTGGGGAGATCAACTGCGGGAAGAACAGCTGGTTGAATATATTTATCTGGGTATTCTGGCACTGGGGAAAAACAAGTGAGCGTCATTGAATATGATGTGATTGTGATCGGCGCGGGCGTGGCAGGTCTGACCGCGGGGACCCTGCTGTCGGAACGGGGGCTGAACGTCGCCCTGGTCACAACGGGAGAGCCTACCGCCTGCCTGTCCACCGGGTGTATTGATTTTTGTTCACATGCTGACAGTCCCATGCAGGGAATCGCCGCCCTGCCCGGCAGTCATCCCTTCCATCTGATAGCCGGCACAAAAATCCGCGAGGCCGTTGATGATTTCAAACAACAAATGATCAGCCTGGGCATGCCTTATACGGGAGATCCGGATCATAACCGTCGGGTTCTTTCAGCGATCGGTACCTTCAAAACCACCTGCCTGATCCCCGAAACCATGCTGGCTTCCCCACAAAGCGAAAACGAAAAAATACATATTATCACCTTTGTCGGGCTGAAGGATTTTTACCCCGGCTATATTATTTCCCGTTTAAAAAACGCGTCCTTTTCAACTTACGATGCCGGTGTCTCCACAACCATGGGCATTGCCGCTAATTTTGAAGATGAGGCCTTCCTGGAAGCATTCATCCTTTGGCTGGAAAAACAGAACATCCGCGAAGACAAGATCGCTGTTCCAGCCGTTCTGGGCCTGGAATCGGCAATGACCATTTTGAAAAGAATCGAAAACCGTCTGGAACGCCCCGTCTTTGAAATCCCGACCATTCCGCCTTCCATGCCCGGCCGCAGATTGTTTAATCATCTGAAAGATCATTTTCGAAACCGGGGAGGAGTTATTTACTGGGGTTGGCCCGTTATCGGCGTGGAAAAATCCGGACGGCAGATTGAAGCGGTTATCGCCGAGTCACAGGGCAGACCCGTGAGCCTCAACGCCAAAGCGTTTATTTTGTCCACCGGATCCTTTGTCGGCGGAGGTCTCTGGGCGAAACGAAATACCATTGTAGAAAAAGTATTGAATCTGCCGGTCTTTGTTCCGGGTGAGCGTGAAGCCTGGTTTGATCAGGATTACTTTTCCATGAACCATGGTATCGGTCAGGCGGGCATCATGGTCGATTCCTCCTTCAGGCCGGTAAACTGCCCCTGGGATAACCTTTTCACCTGCGGCGCAATCCTTGCCCATATTGAGGCATTGAAAAACGGCTGCGGCCATGGTTTTGCCATGACGACGGGACGGGCGGCGGCAGAGTATTGTCTGGAGCACATCCGATGAAATTTGAACACTGTATACGCTGCACGATTTGCGTTGAGAATTGCCCTGTGTTCCGGGTAAATCCGGCGTTTCCTGGCCCCAAACAGGCGGGACCCGACGCACAGCGCTTCCGCAGCGACCGGGAAAAATCCGTCGATGAATGGGTGCTCTTGTGCAGTCAGTGCAAACGCTGTGAAATGGCCTGTCCCTGCGGCGTGGAACCCGCGCAGATCATTCTGCGGGCGCAACAGCGGTACGGATTGGAACATCCGCATACCGCGGCGCATCTGCTTTTTGCCAACAACTACTACCTCTCCACGCTTGGATCGCTGACGGCTCCTCTGGCCAACCGTTTTGCCGCCACGAAAATCGGCAAAAAAATATTCCAGCGCATGGGTATCGCGACCTATATTCCCTTCCCTGAATTCAGTTTTAAGACGCTGCGGGGAGAAAAGAAATCCCGCAGCCGCGGAACTCGGAAAGTCGCTTTTTTTTACGGCTGTTTCATTAATTTTTACCGTCCGGATATCGGCAGAAAAATCATCCGCCTGCTTCAGTCGTTTCGGGTGGATGTTGTTTTGCCGCCCCAGTGGTGTTGCGGTCTGCCGGCTCTCGGCAACGGTAATTTAGCACTGGCGCGCTCTTTTGCCAGAAAAAACGTCGCTTCTCTGTCCAACTACATTGACGCGGGATATGACGTGGTTTACACGTGCACCTCCTGCGGCTTATGCCTGCTGCATGATTATCAGGGAATCATGGACATTCCCCGGGCTAAAAAAGTCGCGGAAAACAGTTATGACCTGCACGAATACATCCTCAAACTTATAACCGAACGGGGCATCAGGCCCCCATTCAGGGAAGTGAACCGGAAGCTGGCCTATCATATTCCCTGCCATCTGCGGGCGCTGAAAATTGGTTATCCGGCCGCCAATCTGATGAAGTTGATTCCAGGACTTGAATGCCAGATACTCGATGACACCTGCTGCGGACTCAATGGCAGTTACGGTTTTAAAAAAATCAATGAAGCCACGGCTGTTCAGCTGGGCGGGCGCGCCGTTTCATTGATCAAAAAGACGGGAGCTGAAGCCATTGTGGCAGACTGCGGTTCCTGCCGAATGCAGCTTGGCGGGCTTTCCGGAATGAAGGCTTTTGATCCTGTAGAAATTATTTGTGAGTCACTCGGCATCAAGGAAAAGAAATCAAACACCCCGCCGCAAGCGGTTGAGGAATGAAATAAACCCCTTCAGATCGCGGCGGTCTCTGGAGAATTTACAATCGTCGGGCTCAAGCGGGATTAAAGCATCGTTCCTGACGTTGACAATCACCCCCCTTTCTGCCTATAATTTCCTAAATAAAAAATAAGCCACCTCGCAGCAAGCTCTTGAGGGATGCAAGGAATGACATTCTATCGCGGCAATTGTCCCGCTTAAGCGGGATTCAACAAGACTGAACCGAAGCCGGCGCTCAAAATCAGATATGCATCATACACGTCTTTTCGGCAGGGAGTTTCATTTGAAAAAGATAATTCGCAGCCTATTGATCGTCAGTATATTTCTTATGACCTGCATTTTCTGGGTAAACACAGGTTACGCGGAGAAGAAAACAACGCTATCCGCCGGACAGGCCATCCTGGAAGCGGTCAGAATCACCGACCCGCTCACCTTCTGTAATGAGCCGGTGCCCCTTAGTGACCCGGATGTCCGCGAACGCCTGGAGAGGGAACTGCTGATGGCCCTGGACAACAGCGACGACGTCATCCTCTGGCTGAAGCGATCCAGCCGCTACTTCCCTGAAATTGAAAGGGTCCTGAGAGTCAATGACATGCCGGATGACCTGAAATATATCACGATCGCGGAAAGCTCTTTGCGGCCGCTGGCTTTCTCCAATAAAGGCGCCGTAGGATACTGGCAGTTTATCGAAGGCACCGGAACAAAGTATGGGTTGGAAGTCAGCAATGATATTGATGCCAGAAGAAATTTTTATCAGTCGACTCAAGCGGCGGTTAAATATCTCAAAGACCTCTATGCACTCTTCAATTCCTGGACACTCTCCGCGGCCGCTTATAATATGGGTGAAGACGGTCTCAAATCCGAGATTCTGGTCCAAAAAGTCAATGACTATTACAGGCTTTACTTAAATCAGGAAACACAAAGATATGTTTTCCGAATCCTGGCGGCAAAGATGATCATCTCCAATCCGGCAAAATTCGGTTATGCCCTGTCCAAAGTCGATCTTTATTCAGCCGGCCCGTTTGATACGGTAGAAATCAAAGCCGGTCAACCTGTCCCCCTGCATGTGATCGCGCAGGCGGCTAAAACTTATTTCAAGGTCATTAAAGACCTTAATCCGCAAATCAAATACTATCACCTGCCTGCCGGAACTTTTCAGCTTCAAATTCCGAAGGGATCCCTGGAGGGATTTTCGGAACGTTATGAAAAGCTAACGGCTGAATGGAATATCCATAAAAATAATTTTGTTTATACCGTGAAAAAAGGAGACACCCTCACAGGCCTTGCCTCCCGTTTTAACGTCCCTTACAAAGCCCTGCTGATCTGGAACAGGATCACCAACGGCAGAAAAATCATGCCCGGGGATAAGCTTTATATTTTCTCTGACAGCCTGAATCCGGTTGACCCGTCGGAAAACAAAACCATTGAGGCCGCACCGCAAAGCATCAACAGGTAAAGCACAGCACAAATTGGTTTGGATGGAAAAACGATGTTCAGAAAGCAAAAATCATTTTTTCGTTGTTTGATTTTTTTAGCGATCAGCCTCTGCCTGATTTCATTATCC
>CAZDYR010000072.1:7623-9016 GCA_964509625.1 uncultured Smithella sp.
CCGCAAGGCCGTTATTCACCAATACGAAGCCGACCAGAACCTGACGCAAAAGCACCCTCACGCTGCCGTTCTTTGTGAAAACGCAACTTTTCAGGAACTGCTGCGAATCGGCACCATTCCGATGATTGTTAAAACGTCATCATCCGCGTCCCTGCGGGAATCAGATACCATTGTCATTAAAGTCCGTCTTACCTATATTCGTGAAACAACACAGACTCGCGGTAAAACCAAAACAGGTCCTGCGGTCATGACGGCGCACGTCAGATTAATAGACGCCTCCACCGGGACAACGATTCATGACCAATATATATCCATTGCCAATCAGCCGTCAGTCAAGTCAACGGAAGATCCTTCTGAACTGGGAAAATTGATCGCTATGCACATAAGCAGGATTATTCAAAACATGTAGTCAGGGCATGAGCTGACATGGATAAAGATCAAACCGGCCACGTTAAAAATTCATCGTCAGCTTTGCCGGCTTAAAGATATCGGTCCTGCTTCGTCAACCGCTAAGGAGAAACACATGGATAAGAAAATCATGACATCCGCCAAACTGCCTGTCGTCGGTCCTTACTCTATTGCCGTGGAGACCGATGGTTTGATTTTTATCTCCGGACAGCTTCCGATTAATCCGGCCTCCGGCGAAATCATAACGGAAATTCAACCGGCCTGCCGTCAAGTGTTAACAAATATTCAGACCCTGCTTGAAGAAAACGGATTGTCTTTAAATCATATTGTCAAAACAACGATTTTTTTAAAAAGCATGAAAGACTTCACCGCCTTCAATGAAATTTACGCCGGCTTTTTCTCCACGAAACCGCCGGCGCGGACAACCGTGGAGGTATCGGCTCTGCCCAAAGGCGCGCCGCTGGAAATTGAAGCAGTCGCGATAAGGAAAACAAATCATTACGAAAAAGATTTTATTTGTTAATGTCGGTAAAGGAGAGTGAGCAAACAATCACATTGTTATGCGCTGGTCCTGATTCATCAAGAACTGGAGCGCATCGAGCATATTGGCATACCCACGGGCCTGATTAGGAAGCTTGCCGTTTCTTGCGAACACTCCGGGCCAAAGCACCCGTCATCAGGGCCAAAAAGAGCAATGTCAGCAATGTTACCGTAGCGCCATAGCTCACCATCAGATAAGCAACACCTACAAGCGGCATCAGACTGTAACGCGTGATGAAGCGTAATCCTTCGTTCCGGGCAACTATGGCGGCAACAGGCGGACTGACTTCATAATATAATTTTACAAATGACTTTCCCGCGGACGTTTTCAAAAGGCAGCGGTCGCGAAACTCCCGCAGGATAAGGACATGTTTTTCCATAGGCGTGCCAAAAGCCGCTGTGGCAATAAAGCAACCACCTCCACCACCGCTACCACCGCCGATGC
>CAZDYR010000073.1:0-8643 GCA_964509625.1 uncultured Smithella sp.
ACCAGGAAATCCCCATTGAAGATCAGATCAAATTCTGGCTGCTCTTCGCCGACTACACCAACTCCGCCAGCTCCGGCGCCATTGCCTACGGCGCGATGCACGGCGGCGGTTCCCCCATCATGGAACAGATCGCCATCTACGGCCAGTATGATATCAATGCCTGCAAGAACATCGTTCGCAAGATCGCCGGCATGCCGCTGATCGAGAAAAAGAAGAAGAAATAACAACCTGACGGGTTAATGCCCGAAATGAGAAAAGGCGTCCTCCGGGACGCCTTTTTTATGGCCTCGGATAAAACACATTACGCGATGCCGGAAAATGCCTTTTTATATTCCTTGACCAGATATTTTTTTGAAACACCGGCTTCCATCATGTCCCACGGCAGAAACTCGTCCAATTCTTTATGCCGGTAAACGTAAAAGTCGGGGTTGATGTTCAGAGCTTTCAGCGCTTTCATCCAGTTGCCATTTAATTGATGCACCTTCAGCAAGATATCCCCCACACGCCGGTCGCCCAGGGACAATAGCGCCTGCACGTAGTTCCACTTGGGCACATCTGCAAGCACGTGTATCTGCCTGTCCCGGCGAAACGCGTGAACGATTTTCTTTATTTTTTTATTGACGTCCTGCACATCCGCCAGCTCGCACCATTGAAGCGGAGTGCGCGGCTTGGGAATAAACTGATTGATGCTGAGCGTGATGCGCCTGAACTTGCGCTTCCCCTGCGTATGATGGAGGGCTGTGTGCTGTATTTTTTTTGCCAGATCAATGATGGCGTCGATGTCTTCATCCGTCTCAGTGGGCAGGCCCACCATAAAATACAACCGCAGATTGGACATTTCCTTTTCTATCAGCATCCGGGCTGCGTTTAAAATATCATCCGCCGCGATTCCTTTGCGCAGCAGATCCCGCAGACGCTGGCTTCCCGCCTCCGGCGCGAGCGCGACTGTCTCAATACCCCCCGCCTTAAGCATGTCCACTGTTTTTTCATCCATCCGGTCGAGGCGCAGCGAACCGATGCCGGCTTGCGCGCCGTGATCGACAATGTATTGACAAATTTTTGTCAGATCGGGATGATCGGAAACCGCCGTCCCGACCAGGCCGATTTTTTTCTTCGCCGTCAGCCCCTGATCAATGGCCCTGCTTATTTCCTCATAGCTTCGAAACCGGGGCGGCGCGTAAACATGGCCCGCGGCGCAAAACCGGCAGAGATGAGGGCAACCGCGATTGACTTCCACCAGAAACATATCCGCCATTTCTGAATCACGGCTGCGGATCACTTCCGTTGTGCAGAAGGCATTAATGTTTTTAACAGGGGATATCTGAATCCTTCCGGGGATTCCCTCCACAAGCCCAACCATGTCCCGGATTTTCCCATCCGGGAAATAGGTCACCCGGTAAAGCGCGGGAATATAAATCCCCGGCACCTGCTTTTGCAGATCTATCAGCAGAGCCTGCCGGTCAAGTTCTTTCTGCCGTCCCTCCGCGTACGCGCGCGCGAACACGGGCAGAATTTCTTCCGCTTCCCCCGGAATAAACACATCGAAATAATCCGCCAGCGGCTCCGGGTTCAGGGTAAGCGCGATGCCGCCGCCGATCACCAGCGGGTGTTGATCGGTACGATCTTTCGCCTTGAGCGGAAGACCGCTCATCTCCAGCATGTTCAGAACGGACGGGTAATCATTTTCAAAAGAGACGGAAAAAGCCAGGACGTCAAACTCGCGGAGAGGTTTTTGATTTTCCAGACTAACCGTTTCCGCCGCGCCGGTGACGAATTCGGCGTCGTCACCGGACGCGGGCAGAAACACTCTTTCACAAAGAAAGGAAGGGAGCTCGTTGAATATTTTATACACCGTCTGGAAACCCAGATTGGCCATGCCGATCCGGTAAACATTCGGATAAGCCAGGCAAACCGTATAACCGGTACCCCAGACTTTTTTAACAAAACCCTGTTCACGGGTCAAAAGGGTTTCGTATTTTCTTCTCTGTTTCCAATTCATGACCGTCTCAAGTCTTTCGCCTGTCTGCGCCCGGCCGGACAGCCACGATTGTTCTAGTCCGCCTGCCGCCGCAGAAACGTGGGAATCTCGATATCGACATGTTCGCTTTCATCGTTAATGCCCATCGTCAGAACATTGGCCTGGTCGCGCGATTTTTCCTTGCGGATGAATGCCGGCGTATGAAGATCCTCTTTCCGGAATCCGCCCAGATGCGCCACATTGGACGTTGTCTGTTTTCGCTTGGTCACATCTTCAAAACCGGTCGCGATCACGGTAATCCTGATTTCATCCTTCATCGTTTCGTCAATGACCGTGCCGAAAATGATATTGGCGTCTTCATGCGCTTCGGCCTGAATCAGCGATGAGGCCTCATTGACTTCATACAGGCTCATATCGGGTCCGCCGGTGATGCTGAGCAGGATGCCCTGCGCGCCCTGAATGGTGTTGTCTTCCAGAAGCGGCGAGGAGATCGCCCGCTGCGCGGCTTCAATGGCGCGGTTTTCGCCGCTGGCCGTGCCGGTGCCCATCAGCGCCATGCCCATGTTGCACATGATGTTTTTCACATCGGCAAAATCGAGGTTGATCAGGCCCGGAACGATAATCAGATCGGATATGCCTTTGACCGCCTGATAAAGAATGTCGTCCGCTTTCTTGAATGCGTCCAAAAGCGAAAGTCCCCTTCCGCCCAGGGAAAGCAGCCGCTGATTGGGAACAACGATCAGTGTATCGACCACGTCGCGAAGCTGGATGATGCCTTCTTCCGCCTGAATGTTTCTCCTTTTACCCTCAAACTGAAAAGGTTTGGTCACAATCGCCACGGTCAGCGCGCCGCACTCGCGGGCCACCTGCGCGATCACCGGCGCGGCCCCCGTGCCTGTGCCGCCGCCCAGACCGGCGGTGATGAAAATCATGTCCGAACCTTCCAGATGCCGACGGATTTCATCTCGGGATTCCAGCGCCGACTGCTTGCCGATATCCGGATTGGAGCCGGCCCCCAGCCCCTTGGTCACTTCCGCGCCAATCTGAATCTTAACCGGGGCGCTCGAAGCCCCCAGGGCCTGAGCGTCCGTGTTCGCGATAATAAAGTCAACGCCCCTCAGCGAGTAGGATATCATGGTATTGACGGCGTTGCCGCCGCCCCCGCCCGCTCCAATCACCTTAATCTTTGCCGAATTTTCGATGCATACTTCCGTTAGTTCAAACATGAGCACCCCCTTCTTTGTTTAGAAAAACTCTAAAAACCATTTTTTGATCGTTTTAAAGAATTCACTGAAGACATTGCCCGTCCTGCGATAGACGGAATCGGTCGACGTATTTCTGCTGCCGTAAATAATCAAACCGACACCGACCGCGAAAGCCGGTGAATTCGTGACGTCACTCAAGCCGCCGACACCCAGCGGATAACCTCGGCGCACGGGCATGTCAAAAATCTGTTCCGCCATTTCATTAATCCCCGGCAGCAGTGACGTGCCGCCGGTCAGGACAAGTCCGGCCGCCAGCAGATCTTCATAACCGGAACGGACCATTTCCTTGAGCGCCATGTTAAGGATTTCATCCATGCGGGCCTCCACAATTCGGCCCAGGATCTGACGCGACACCATGCGCGCTTCCCGCCCGCCAACGCTGGGCACTTCAATGACATCCTCCTTGGGAATCATGGAGGTCAGCGCGCAACCGTATTTCAGCTTTATTTTTTCCGCTTCGGCAAAAGGCGTTCGCAGGCCGGTGGCGATATCCGAGGTCAGAAAATTGCCGCCCACCGGAAGCGTGGCCGTGTGCTTGATGCTGCCTTCCGCGAAAATGGTGATGCCTGTATTGGATCCGCCGATGTCGATCAGGGCGACGCCCAGATCTTTTTCGTCGGCGCTCAGGACGGCCTCACTGGCCGCCAGTTGCTCCAGCACAACATCGTCGATATCCAGGCCGACCCGGTTGACGGATTTGACCACGTTCTGGATGGACGCGCTGGCGCCGGTCACAATGTGCACCTTCGCCTCCAAACGCACGCCCGACATCCCCACGGGGTCCCGGATGCCGTCCTGGCCGTCCACGACATAGTTTTGCGGCAGTGTGTGCAGAATCTCCCGGTCCACGGGAATAGCAATGGCCTTGGACGCTTCAATCGCCCTTTGCACATCGTCTTCGCCGACCTCGCGGCCTTTGACGGCGACAATGCCCAGAGAATTCTGCCCCTTCACGTGTCCGCCGGAAATCCCGACATAAGCGGAATTAATGCGGCAGCCGGACATGTGCTCGGCATCCTCCACGGCTTTTTTAATCTCCTCCACCGTGTTGTCAATATTGACCACACCGCCCTTTCTCAACTCTCTGGCCGGCGTGCTTCCCATCCCGATAATGTCGATGCCCGATTCCGTGACTTCGCCGACAATCGTCGTCGTTTTTGTTGTCCCGATATCGATACCGACCAGAACGTTACTTTTTCTCCCCATAGGTTCACCCTTCTCAATGGCAACTCATTATATTCTGTACTGCGGCCCTTTTTTCTGCTCCTGCGCTTTTCCCAGCGCGTCTTCACGCTGAACGGTCACTTTGGAAATATCAGCCAGATCAACAAACAGATGCCCGTTCTTCATGCCACGCTTTTCCAGATCCGCCAAAACGATCTTCAGTTGATTGAGTTTCCCCGCGAAATTCTCCCGACCGAGCTTTAAATGCAGCCCCTGATCCGTCAGAATCGACAAACCGAATACGTCGTCCACATGCACCTCGGAAACCGTACCCAAGAAACCGTATTGATCCGAAGCGGCCAGCATCTCCAGCAGTTTCAGCGCCCCGGCAAACAAAGCGGTTTTCATTTTCGGCTGGATTTTCACACCGGTAATGATCGCGAGATCCACTTCATCACCTTTTGATAATCTTTTAAAGACAAAGCCACCGCCGTCAATCAGATACAAACTGCCTCCCTCTTTGATCAGGGCAACCGGTTTGCGCTCGCGAACGTCCAGGACCAGACGATCCGGCAGTTCGCGGCCGATATAAATGTGTTTGACCCAGGGGTTTGCCGCAATCCGGCTGGCAACGGCGTCCGCATTCACGGCCAGAATATTCGACCGCGGTTTGATATTCGCCATCTCCAGAATGTCCTTTTCCGTCAGCTCCTTGACCCCGCGCACGGCTATCTGTTTAATTTCAAAATAGGAGGCGCTTAACAAACAGCTGTAGGCAAAGATGAACAGCATGCTGAAAAGCGCCGCGGCAGCCAGCAGCGCCAGGGCGCTCAATGATTCACCCAACGCCCCGATCAAACGCCGGTAAAGACGGTTCTTTCTGGCCTCTAAGCTTGCCTTGATCTTTCCGCTCACAAATCCTCTCCAATCATCACAATTTCCGTTTCCAGGGTGACGCCTTTTTCTTTCAGGGCTTTATCCTGAATAAACGCAATCAGTTTCATCATGTCCGCGGCGGTGCCCTGCCCTTTATTCACGATAAAATTGGCGTGCTTTTTCGATACCTGAACGTCGCCGCGCCTTGCACCTTTTAAACCCAATTCCTCAATCAATTTCCCCGCGGGAAGCCCCGGAAGATTTTTAAAAACCGATCCGGCGCTGGGATACTGCAGCGGATGCTTTTCCTGGCGCGACTGCATGATATCCGCCATACGCTCTCTGATCTGCTCCCTGTTTCCTTTTTGCAGCACAAAACGCGCGCCGCAAATAACAACATCCGCGGACAGATTCGATGTGCGGTAGGCAAACGCAATTTCCTCGCGCCGCCATGTTTTCTTTTTTCCTTCACCGTCGATCACCGTCACAAAGGCAATCACGTCCTTGATTTCCTTCCCGTAGGCGCCGGCATTCATCCAGACGGCTCCGCCGACGCTGCCCGGAATTCCCGCGCAAAACTCCATACCGGTCAATTCCTCGGCGGCCGCCAGCGCGACAACCTTTGCCAGTGACACGCCCGCCTGCGCGTCGATCGCATACGGGTTATCCGCTTGCGGCGCGCGTTCAAGCTTATCCATCCCCCGCATCCACAGCAGGACACCCCGATAACCGCCGTCGCGCACGAGAATGTTTGTCAGGTTTCCGACCGGCATAAAGGGAATGCTCTTTTCTCTCAGCCTTCGCACAACGTCCCCGAGCTGATCTTCGTTTTCGGTCATCACCAACGCATCGACTCTGCCGCCCAGTTTGAGCGACGCGTGAAGGGACATCGGCTCGTCAAGCCAGATTTTGCCGGCCTCTATGCCCTTGAGCGCATCTGAAATGGATTGATGACCCGCCATTACTTTTCCGTCCTTTTCTTCATCTGCTCCAGAAACGCCTCACCGATCTTATACACACTGCCCGCGCCCAGTGTGATCACCGTGTCGCCGGGCCTGGCCGCCGAAAGCAGAAAGTCGATCGTGTTTTGCGCCTGGGCAATATATTCCACATGCGGGTGGCCGCCTTCCTTGATCGCCGCCCAGAGGGCCGCGGAATTGATGCCCGGTATCGGCGCTTCCGACGCGGGGTAGATATCATTGAGAACCAGGACATCCGCGTCGCCAAACGACCGGGTGAATTCATCAAAAAGCGCCCGCGTTCGCGTAAAGCGATGCGGCTGGAAAACAACCATCAGCCGGCCCCGCCACATTTGCCGGGCCGCGGCCAGTGTCGCCGTAATTTCCGTCGGATGATGCCCGTAATCGTCAACGACCGTGATTCCATTGGTCCTGCCTTTAACTTCCAGACGACGCTGCACGCCGGAAAAAGCCGTAAGCCCCTTGCGGATGGTGGCCATGTCCAGACCCAGTTCGCGCCCCACGGCTGTCGCCGCCATGGAATTATACACGTTGAAAAGACCCGGGACGATCAGTTCAGTGTCCCCCAGGCTTTCTCCTTTATAAGACAACTGATACAACGTTTTCGATTCCAGAAACCGGATGTCGCTTGCGGAATAATCCGCAGGCTCATGGATGCCGTAGGTAATCAACCGTCTTTTGATGTCGGGCGCAATCTCGCGCACATGGTTATTGTCGCTGCACAAGACGGTGCAGCCATAGAAAGGAACGATATTGGCAAATTTTAAAAAGGCCGCCTTGATTTCATCTATCCCGGGGTAATAATCCAGATGTTCGCGGTCGATGTTGGTGATGACGGCAATCGTGGGAGACAATTTTAAAAACGACCCGTCACTCTCGTCCGCTTCCGCAACGATGATATCCCCGTCGCCCAGACGGGCGTTGGAACCGATCGAGGCGAGCTTGCCGCCGATCACCATGGTCGGATCAAGGCCGCCCTCCGCCAGAATGGTTGAAACCATCGACGTGGTGGTGGTTTTGCCGTGGCTGCCGGACACGGCAACGGAGAATTTCATCTTCAAAAGCTCCGCCAGCATTTCCGCGCGCGGGATGACGGGAATATTTTTGCGATGCGCTTCCACCACTTCCGGATTATCCGTCTTGACCGCCGTGGACGTCACCACGACATCCGCATTGCCGATATTTTCCGCCGCGTGCCCGACGGCTACCATGGCGCCCAGATTCCGCAGGCGCCTGGTTGTCTCCGAAGACTGAACATCCGATCCGCTGATCCCGTAACCGAGATTGAGCAGGACCTCGGCAATGCCGCTCATACCGATGCCGCCGATGCCGACAAAATGGATGCGCTTGACTTTGCGCTGCATGAATCCGGTTTCCCGATCTTTTCCCATTCTACCTTTTTCCTTCTTTCTTCGCGCTATGGCTCATTCTTTTGTATCAATCGAAGACAGGCATCGACCATTCCTGCCGCCGCATCAGGCCTGCCCAGCTTCTTTGATTTGACTTCCATCTCCCGTAATTTTTGATCGTCTGTGAGCAGGGCCTCCAACCGTGAATACAATTTTTCAGGGGTCAATTCCCTTTCCGGGATCATGGCCGCGGCACCCGATTCGACCATCGCCCGCGCGTTGAGTGTCTGGTGATCATTGGCCGCGAACGGAAAAGGAATCAGAATGGAAGCCTTCCCCGCCACGGTGATCTCCGCCAGAGATGTGGCACCCGCCCGGCAGATAATCAAATCGGAACCCGCGTAGGCGGATACCATGTCCGTAATGAACGGACTGACCTGCGCCTCAATGCCGTATTGCTGATAAGCCTCCCTGACCATCGCCAGATCACGTTCGCCTGTCTGATGAACAACACGGACCCTCTCTTTCATCTTCTGCAGGAGCGGCAGCATGGCTGTCACTGTTTTGTTTATGGCCGCCGCGCCCTGAGATCCGCCGAAAATCAGAATCTGTCGGCCGGACTTTTTATCTTTTACCCGGTCAAGGCCCGCGGCAAACGCCGCGCGAACCGGATTGCCCGTAACAGCAACCTTCCGGGGTGAAAAATGATTTTTGCTTTGTTCGTACGTCAGAAACACCTGGTCGACAAACTTTCCCAAAATGCGATTGGTGTTCCCCGCCAGGGCGTTTTGTTCCGTAATGGCCGTAGGAATGCCCATCAGCCAGGCGGTTATCACCGCGGGTCCCGAGGCATACCCGCCGACCCCGATAACCGCGTCGGGGGAAAAGTTCTTTAACAGGCATCTGGACTGCCACATACTGCCGGGTATCATGTAGGCTCCCCTGATCAGCGCTTTCAAACCCCTCCCTTTCAAACCTTCCACATCAATCAGTTTCAGTTCATAGCCGAGATTTCCAAGCAGCCTGTATTC
>CAZDYR010000073.1:8653-8994 GCA_964509625.1 uncultured Smithella sp.
CTCTTTTCGTGCCGATAAAGATCACTTGATTCCGGGGATCGCGTTTTAAAAACTCCTCCGCGACGGCAATGCCGGGGAAAAGATGCCCCCCCGTTCCTCCTCCCGCTATGACGATCCTCACGTTTTTCTCCCCGCTTTTTTACAATGCCTTTGCACGATTCCTGCTCCCGCCGACTACGTCCGCTGCGTGGAAATGTTCAACAAAATCCCCACCGCCAGCATGCTCATCATAAAGGATGTGCCCCCGTAACTTAAAAACGGAAGCGCCAGTCCCTTGAGCGGTATCAGACCCATCACCCCCGCGATATTAATAAACGCCTGCATGGCGATCAGCATCGTCA
>CAZDYR010000074.1:0-8871 GCA_964509625.1 uncultured Smithella sp.
CCCAGCGCCTCCATGCCAGGGGAATCACCGTAGATGTCTCCGCCGGATACCGCCGATCGCGGGACCAGTGCGGGGAAGTAATCGAAACCCGACTCGCGGAGATACCGGTCCTCATTGCCGCCGGACTCCAGGTAGTAGGATGCCCAGGCCATGTTCTTGTTGTCTTTTTTCTTCAGATCCCTGTCGGCGCGCGGCTCGATCACGTGGATGATCGGGATCCATTGATCCAGGGATCCGCGGTCGAACAGGTTGCGCGTCGCGGTTGAGCAGGCATCCCATCCGAATTCCTTTACGACCTCACTTGCAGGGCGCTCAAACTCGCGGTAGATGGTGCATACCTTGCCCTGCCAGTCCGTCGCGATGCAGTACTCTCCGGCGGTTTGCGTATAGTGATGGATGACGTTGTTATAATCCGGCAGGACGATGCTCGATGCCGTTCCGAATCCGCCCAGTTCCTCATAGATCGAATGCAGGGCGCGATAGGTATTTGACCGCTGAAAGACCAGCTGCATCAGTCTGCCGACCTCGTCAAGCCATACACGCACGGCAGGGTACGAGTTTAAGTCCGGATCCGCGGTCATCAGACGGAACCATGGCCGTGCCGGTGATGTCGCTCCGGCCATCATGCCCGCGCCGAGTACGCGCAATGCCCGCGTGCCGGTGGAGTCGTAGATATTGTTGTGCCGCCTGGTCCCTTTGTTGCGGTCCTGTATGAAGAATCGCCCGTTGCGCGGGAGGAGATACGTGGACAATTCCTGCCAGTGGGAATACCAGGTCGCGCGCTCCGATTTCAGCGCCCCCCAGCGTGTAAGCAGTTTCTGCCGGGTCATCTTGCCTTGCTTGTTGTCTGCCATACTAGGATCCTAATAGAGTCGATTTCCCCAGTGATAAGTTGCTTGCATTCACCCCGGACGGCCCGGTCAGCATCGTGCCGCCTACGCCCCCTTTGGCCGCCTGCTGTGCCGCCGCCAGGACGGAATTGGCATTCGCGCTCTGCTGATTTGCCCGCCGCATGGCCTCATCGCTCGCCTTGGTAGTTGCCGCGATGGCCTTTTCCTGCTGTGCTATCTGATCCAATGCGGATGACTGCGCCTTGTCCGCCGCCTCGTTGGATGCACTCCTGGTGACGTTCGCGCTGTATGCAGTCGCCCCAGCACTCACCAGCCCGATGATTCCGGCTACTGCCGCCGCTATTGCACCTTCTGCCATGATCTTACCTCCTTGTAATGCGCACGTTCGACAATCTTGTACCCCATGCGTCTAATCAGTTTATCCAAGTGGAAATCACCATCGACCTGGTAGTCTCCCAGAACGACGGCATCCGCACCCATTTCTGCGGCCTTCTGTTCAAATGCCTTCAAAAGGCGGATCCCCACCATTCCCCTTCGGTGATTCGGCTTAACCACCCAGGCCAGCAATGCTGCTGATTTTGATTCCGGCGAATACCATACGGGCTGCAACGTCCCTATGGCGGCGCCGACCAGGTGGCCTTCGGTTTCGTCCACCAAAACGATTCCCTTGTCGATAAGGATATCAAGAATCTTGCAAAACAGATCCTCGTTGTATGGCCGCTTGACCGGGAAGTAATCGGCAAACTCTTTCCCGTTGGCCACCATCTCCGATATGTCCGCTTTCGTCGCCTGTCTGATCATCCTGTCGCCCTCACCTGTGCATAAGGATCATAGTCGTGCTTGCTGTGTTTCACGGGATACGGCAACGCCTTGGCAACCGTCTGCGCGTAGGTCAACGCCAGCGCATCCGCGATGTCAGGCGAGGCACCGTCAGGCATACGCTTTTTTATGTCGTCCTTGGACTCCAGCTTGATTTTGTTCGATGGGTCAAAGGAGTAGGTAGGGGTCGCCAGTTCCAGCTTGAGGGAGTTGTCATTCGGCAACGCAAGGCCGCTGCGGATCGCCTCTGCCATCAGGTGCCACATCTCCGTCCGCTTATTGGTATAGATTGTCTTGATCGGTTTGCTGCCGAAATTGACCTCGATGACATCATATCCCAGCTGCCTCAACCGGTCGATGATCCCGGCGCCCTGGCCGATATCGCAGAAGACCGCATCCGGCTGCCACTCGTCAATCACGCGGGTGATGCGCCCGACGAATTCCATATTGTCCAGGCTTTTGTAGCAGAGTGGATCAAAGACTTGCAGGCCCTGGCGCTTGACGATGACGCTGCGGTCATTTCCGTACCGGGCGGGATCAATGCCCAGGATGCGAGGGGCGGCGTCAATATCCTCCGCCTTGTAGACGCGCCTGGTCGCCGCTTCGATGTCCGTCAGGGAGATCAGCTGGTCGTCACCGGCCGCCGAGAAGTCACACAGGAATTCCCTGGCGAAAGCCTGCTCGCTCATTTCGGCCTTGAGGCGCTCGATCTCTTCCGGTTCCAGGGCGTCAGTGTCATAGACGGTGTACCGCGTCGATACCCATTCCGGCCATTGCTGCGCGCCGTAGTACAGCACGCTGAAGAGGTTCACGCCTTTGGGCGTCCCGATGAACCAGGCCCATCCCTTGCGGTCGGCAATGGCGGGGCGGATGATTTCTTCCCAGACTTCCGGTTTGATCTGGGCAACCTCGTCAATGACGACGCCGTCGAGTCTCACGCCGCGCATGGCGTCCGGGTTGTCCGCCCCATAAAGTCTCAACATGGCCCCATTGTGCAAGAATTTGACATATAATTCAGACTCGTTGATCTCTACATACCCCAGCTGCTCCAGCTTTTTGACCATCTGCTTGAGCCGCAGCCAGGCGATCGTCTTGGCCTGTTTCAGCAGAGGAGCCACATAGAAGTACACCGGGAGGTCCAGGGTGTTCTTGATCGATGCGTTCACGAGTTTTTTGAGCGCAAGTTCCGTTTTGCCGCTGCGCCGGTGCGTGACCATAACGACAAAACGCTTTCCCTTGGCGAGTTTTGCGCTTTCCCGCTGCCATCGTCGAAAGGGATGGCCGATTCTGATCGTGGTTTCAGTCGTCAAATTCGTTCACCAGGTTGATTTTCAATTCGCCGTCGACCTTGAGTTTGTCGTTAAACCAGCCCCTGTGGCGGGCCATCTGCTCCAGTGCTTTGATCTTGTCGGGTATTTTAGCGTTCAGCTTTGATATTTTAGCGAGGGTTTTGCCGTCCGCGGATTCCTTGATGACGCTGTTTTCGCTGATTTCTGATATCAGTTTTGAGGCGCCTTCCGGCCACTCCTTCATCGGCTTAAACCGAATCTCGCCGCCCGCGCCGATATCCAGAATATCGCGGACATCAAAGTTAATCATGGCCAGGATCTTGTCTCTGAATTGTTCCTGGGTGAACTCGTATTTTTCGTCTATTTTGTCTTGTAACTGCCTTATTCTGTTCTGGATGTTTGGTTTAAGCAAGTATTCACACGCTATAACCCTCGCGCTTTTGGGTGAGTAACCGGCACGGATAAGCGCCTGTGTCCCATTGAAGTCAGTGACGTACTCTTTGCAGAATTTCTCCTGTTTTTTTGTGAGTATAGTCCTTGAAGGTGGCAATTTAATACCTCGTGCAATTTTGTTTTACTTATAACACGGGGTTTTTGGGGGCTTTTTAGAATTGGTATAAAAAGGGGGGTATTTGTACCTATAAAGGGGGGTTATTGGCCTAATTTTGGCATCTTGACAAGGTTTTTTTACTGTGCTTGTTTTTGATTCAATTTATCTTGCCAGGCGGCCTCGGACATGTAGATCACCCCGCCGATCTTAACCGTGGGGATCTTCCCCTGGAGATGAAGTCGCGAGGTTGTCCTGACACTTCTTCCGATTCTCCTGGCGATCTCTGCTATTGTCCGGTACTCGGATTTAATGCTGGCCATCTTTCACCTCCGCCCTTACCTTTGTTGGACTCATCCGGGAGAATGATTTTTTTATTGATTCCAGGTAGTGGTTTTTTACCAGGAATGGAATCTCGTGCATATTGCCCAATTCATCCTTGGCGATGATGGTGATGACGCTTGTGTAATTATTCATCGCCCCGTGATTTACCTGTACGACTTCCAATCTATCCATGGTGATCCTCCTTACGTATTCACTTTATTTAATTCGGGATGGCATTCTTTTTTCAGTCGCTTGATTTCTTTTTGGGCTTTAATGAGATCGTTGGATGCGGATATAAACGCCTTCATAAACTTGTCGCGCTCTGCCGTTACTTCGGCTAGGGCTTTGTTTAGGATGGTAATGGCTATGATGTCTGACTTCTTCATTCCTGCATGACCTTGATTGCTTTCGTGAGTTTTTCTGCAAAAGACAGATGGAAATCACGCTCATGTATTAACATTTCGATGGCTTTCTCTAAGACAGCATCGGCCCTTTCCATTGGGGTTGTTGAAACCAAAGACTCACGCGGCGCCTTTTTGATTTTCTTTGGTTGTTTGTTCTTTTTAATTCTTCCATCAGAACTTTTGGGATCTGTAAGGCGGAGTTTGACTTCGGCCAAGGTTGTGTCATAGAGTTGCGTTCCCGGTTCCATCACCTTAACTGCTCTATGACAGGTGCTGCAAAGACCATCGGCACCGGCGATGAACTTTTCCCTTTCGCAATTAATACATATTCCAATTTTACCGGATGGTGATTTTTCCACGATGCTTTCCCTCCCGTTCTTTTTGATAACAACCGCTTCCTGTCCGTTGATCGGCCAGTGTTTCCCGCACATCAGACGGGCCATTTCGGGGCCGTCGCTGTATGTGTTCATGCTCTTGCACTTCGGGCATGGCTGTTTCATTCCCACCTTACGATAATCTCCGTTCTTGGGTTGTCTTTGTCATGATGCAACCTGGACCTGTCCCATGATTCAATCTGCGCGTCGTTTACCCAAACAATCCCTTCCAGACAATCCCCGACGCTTTCCAACGCTCCTGACAGATCCGGGCGCCGCCCGCGGTAATAGATATGGGCCTCGACGGCAACGGCACATTCCAGGAGCTTTTTATATCCACGGGAAAGAAGATAACTTCTCGCGGCGGCTTCCCATACCGTGTACGCTTTTGACGGCAGCACTTTTTTGAGCGGACCACGGGCGAAAATACGTTTGCTGTTTTTCTTACTGCGGATCGTGCCCGGAATTGTCAAAGTCAGTTCATTCATTTCGGGGTTTCCCTTCGTGCTTGTCAACCCACTGCCGCAGCCGGTCGATGTTATCAAGTACGGCCTGAGCCTTCTTTAGCCCCAATTTTAAAAACTGTTCTTCCCCCTGATACTCCCCGGTGTATATTTTGGCCACGGGATAACCCTTGTACGTTGATTCCTGAAAGGTATCTGGCATTTTACCCTCGCTTCTTCCGGTAATCCGGCATATTGAGTTTTATTATTTTCATGTCGGCTAGTCTTGATGCCATTCGTGCGTCGATCTTCTCTTCAATTTCTTCTAGTGATAGATTTGTTGTTATGATGGTTGGTTTCAACTCGCGGTTTCTTCTGTCGATGATTAAATAAAGACTTTGTATGGAAAACTCAGATGTTTTTTCGGCGCCCAAGTCATCAAGAATCAGTAAATCACAGTCAGAATATTCTTTTATAATGGCCTCTTCAGATGTTTCATTGTTTGTCCCGTATGTTGCGCGTATTTCCAAAAGTAATTCAGGTGCGGTGATAAACCGGCAATAAAGCCGACGTGACCTTTTGACCAATTCGGTTACTATGGCAACGGCCAAGTGGGTTTTTCCACATCCTGTTTTCCCGGTCATTAAAACACTCCCGGGATTAGTGTTGGACACCATAAAACTATCGCAGTATTTTTTTAGTATTTTCTTCACTTCTTCTGAACCATTGAAATTTTCAAACGACCTTGACCTGAATTTCAATGGGATAAATTTCATATATAGGTGTGGGTTTTTTTGACGGCTCTCGTTTTCTTTTTCTTCCCACTCTTTAGTTTCAGCCTCATAGTCCTCTTGTGTTTTTTTTCTTCTCTCTTCGTTGGTTTTTTTTATAACTTCACACTCTTCACATTTTTCATCCAACTTGCGTCCGTGAACACACGACGGAATGAAATCACGAAAATTCGTGGTCGATTGGATATGGTTCTCCATCGCTTTGAGCTCTGCCCGTTTTTGCAGCAGCCGATTGTTTGCTTCCACCAAATCTATTTCCGCCATTTCCATTACCTCCGTTTTTAAGTGGGAATATTCCCTGCCACCCGTTTATAATTGATTGGTTTAATATTTCCTCTGGTGAGGCCCTTGTTTCATCGCATATTTTTTGAAGGTGCTTAAAAAACCGTGGATATGATTCTTTTGGTAGTGGGGCGCGCTTTTTATTCCGTATTGCCAAAAACTCTAAAAATGTTTTTTCAGACAGGCCATCTGGCATTATTGTTTTTGTAATAGTTGTTTTTGTAATAGTTGTTTTTGTGGGTATCTCTTTAGATGACAGTCTGGTCATCTTTTTAGATGACACTCGATCATCCCTATTGATGACAGTCATCTTTTTAGATGACAACACCCATTTGTCATAATCCTTTTGGAATCCATACCTTAAATTACCACTATCATCTCTTTCGATGACTATCATCTTTTTAGATGACAGTCCTTTTATTGCTCTGTGGACCAGGCGGCGGTCTATTCCAATACACTGCGAAAACTGAGAAAGGCTTATCCAGTCTGTCTTTTTCCCCCACCCATATGTCTTGCGAAACAAAAACCACAACACCCGGGATTCATATGCAGACAGGTTAATTTTCATCAACGCCTCGGCAATGTCGTTTGCTATTGCAGTATATCCGTATTCTATTTGTGGGTTAGCCATTAATTACTTCGCTTCTTATTAACTCGTTTTGTAATCGTTCTTTCCACTTCTCGCGATCATCGGGGCCGTCTTTTGCGTATAGGTTCTTTTTGCGGTTCACTTCATCAAACCACTCAGCGGACCGGACGCCGCTTTCAATGATGATCTGCTTGAAAATTTCCGGTTTCCCGTGGGCGGATATTGCCCCCGAAGTATGATGACCGCTGCACAAATTCATGCAGGTGTCCGGATCGTACAGGACGGCGTTCCCCCGGCCGGCAGCGTGATGGGGATCGCAAAAGGATTAAAAGTTTTTTCTCTGTCAACCCTTCCCCCTGCGCGCACGTTTATATAATTTCTCTCTTTCACGCCGGCAGACCGAACAGATCCGGCGGTTCTTATCCACGCCGTACATCATCTTTCCGCAGCCGCCCTCACAGAGTCGATCAACCCTTAAAGACTCGGACATTATCCCCGCAACTCCTTATAGGCGTTTCTTTCTCCCTGTAAGATTTCAGCCCTGTCTTTTGGGTTTTCCCGGTGCATTTGTTCAAGCCGCGCCGAGTAATCAACGCCAAGTGGATTTGTGTTAAATTCATTAATGAGTTCTTTAATTTTTCGCGCGTAGAAAATAATTTTTTGCTCTTTCAGTTGCGCCCTATAGGCGCGCTTGCCATCCATTTTAGCCATTAAACCATTACCTACCCATAAGGAATAACTTAATCTAACTTACTGTTTTTAATAGACTTCCCAAAACAAGTGAAGGGAAGTGTGACATTTAATTTTTTTTCTTTATACTGAGCTCATGTTTAATGGTGCCTTGCCCCTGGCCTGCAGGATCATCAACTTGCCAAGGTCCCGCGCCGCACACTCAGCGACGTATTCACCGGCCAGTTTTGAGATCTCTATGCCGTCCATTGCCCTGGACAATAATTCGAGCGTCTGCTTGAGCTCTTCAGAGGCCGATATGGTGATCTTTTCCGTCTTCTTTCCACTGAAATCAATTTGCAGCTGCACAGACAACCCCCAAAAATACAGATTGAATTTTAAACCGAAAATCTTTATAAAACGGGCAGGGTTTGCAACTTTTGGGGAAAGTAAGGATCACCTTGCGGGTGAACTGCGCCCCCTGCCCTTTTTTTGTTTCGTCTCGTTTAAGGAGCACGTGAAATGATGAATTCCGGAAAATGCCCCAAGTGTGAAAAAGAACTCACTTACGTCTTGACAGAAAAAATGCCCATACACGCCTTAATGGATAAAAAATGGCGCGGGATATCTTATGTATGCCCGTTCTGCAAATTAATACTTGGTGTGAGCATTGATCCATTGTCGATAAGAGACGATATTTTAAACGCCATATCCGGTAAGCTAAAGTAAAATGACCGGGATCAGTAAAGGCAGACCCGGTGTGTTTATAGCGGTCGTCTTCGTAATGACCAGGTTGATTGAAGGCCGTTGTGGCGTTCGGATTATTAATGTCTGTGTTGGACATATGGTTATGTAACTCACTTGTTTGAGTTTCCGGTGGAAGACCCGCGCGTATTCGTTTGAACTCTTTGTCGAGTTCGGGAGTATTGCCGATAAAATGCAATCCGCTGCGATTACGTTTGTCTGAAAGGAACGGATCATCATAATGTTTGGACATAATTTTGCCTTGTTTATTTAGTGAAAGGACCGCCATGCACTCTGTGCTTATTGTCATTCAAAAACCTCCGGAGAACGTCGAATATACTGAACTGCAAAAATGGCAGAACGCAGTAGGGCAACTCGTCGAATTAGCAAATACATACGGAGCGATTGAAACATTGTCCGAATCAGTTCTCTTAATTCATTTAAGTAAAGGGATGCTTCCGCTCGCCTTAACTCTGCACGTCTGTATTCGCTCGAAAGTTTCATACAAAGTTTTATTCTTTGAAGAAGCCCCACGTTGGGTGCCTTCTTCAGATGATATTTCAATAAGGGACTATCCCGATGAGTATAAACCTTAATCATAGTCTCGTTCCGGCCTTGTTGTCTTCAGGAAAAAGGAGCTCCATAACAGGAATACCCGTCACCCTGGATATTTTTAAAGCCATTTTGGATGATGGGTGTGATCGTCCGCGCAGTATTGCATTGAGGTAAACATGGTGTACCCCTA
>CAZDYR010000075.1:0-8798 GCA_964509625.1 uncultured Smithella sp.
GCATAATACTTAATTCAAGTCAGGCTCCGTTGCTGTCGCTTTTCTTTTCGTGGACGATTTTCCTATTCACAAAAGTCATCCGGGCTTTTGGATTCTTGATGTCATCCCGGGGCCGATGCTCTTATTTCCGGACCGGTTTCTTCAATCGCCCTCCGCGGTCTTAAAATTTCTGCCCCAGAAACAGATAAACCGAGCCATGATTGCTGCCCGCCTGGCCGTAGGCCAGATAAACGGGTCCGAGAAATGTCTTGGTGCCCAGAAACACGCTGCCCGCCAGAATGAGCGACTCAAGATTAATGTCTTCACGCCTTGTCCAGACATTACCCGCTTCCACGGAAGCCCCCAGGTAGACCGGCATATTAAGACCGCCCATGCCCAGGGATACAAGTTCCCGATACACGATCAACCGCGCAAGTCCGGTATGGCGGCCGTAGAGTTCATCCGTCGAGTAGCCGGACAGGTTTAAAAACCCGCCAAGCGGATAGGTGTCCTGCACAGGCAGATTGTCATTATCCAGCGTGATTCGGAAATCGAGGCCGGGAAGAAAGGTGAACCGCCGCCAGGTCAGCGCCGTCATCCAGTGAAGGCCGAGTGTCTGCACGTTGATATCCGACCCAAGCTGTTTGAGATTATAGTCGTAGATAAGGTTGATGTCTGTTCCTCTCAAAGGAAAAACATAGTTGTCGAGTTTGTTGTAAGCCAGCGATGCAAAGACACTTGCCCGGTCGTACACCTCGGGATTGTCCGACGGCGGCCCGATGAGAACCTTGACGGTACCCTGCTCGCGGCGCAGGCCCAGGCGAATCTGACCCCAGTTGTCCAACTGCCGGCCGACATCCAGTCCGACGCGGGCGGCATTGGCGCGGTGCTGAATCAGGATATTGCCGTACATGTTATAGTCGTTAATGTTGCGAACATAATACTCGGCATTGACCGCGGCGAAATATTTCAGGCTGTAGTCGAGCGGCTGATAGATTTCCGTGAAGATCCTGGGCGCCGACCCGATGCGGCCTTCCACCCGCCATTCGCCGGCCAGCCGGTTGATCGCCGTTTTCGTGAACTGGGCCGTGATCGCGTAAGAACTCTTGCCTTTGAAATTATCCTCGAAACCGATGCCGAAACGCAGATAATTCGGCCCCCAGGATTTTTCAATCGGCTCAATGACGATTCCCGTCTTCCCGTCCTTTTCCGCCAGACGGAAATCCACGCGTTCAAACGTGTCGATGCCGTAAATCCGGTTGACGTTTTCTCGGAGGATCGACAAATCCAGAGGCTCACCCGGTTCCAGATCGATCTGTGAGTTGATGACCCGATCCGGCAGGCTGGTTTTATTGACGACTTCGACATAATCGACGGTAACCGGCTTGTCTTCGGACTTTCTCTGTGAGGCCAGATAAACGCTATAGCGGCCATCATCGGTGGAGAAGCGCGCCAGAGCATCTTTCATGGCCCGGGCCTTCCTCAGTCCGATATTCACGGCTTCCCCCGCCCGCGTAAAATCGCCCGTGGCGATATCGCCCAGATCCGGCTGGATCAAAACGTCATTTTCCCGGAGCGTGCGGATCTGATCGGCCGTGTTGCGCTGAACCATAATGGTAATGAGCTGCGAGGTAATGCCGACCGACGACGTCAGCTCGTCGCGCTTGCTGAGCGCCGTGCCGATATCCACGGCAATGATGACATTCGCCCCCATCCTTCTGGCGACATCGATCGGCAGGTTGTTGGAAACGCCTCCGTCAACAAGCACCCTGCCGTCTCTTTCGACGGGCGCGAAGACACCGGGAATCGACATGCTGGCGCGTATGGCCGATACCAGTTCGCCTTTATCCAGAACGACCGCCTCGCCGGTTTCGATATCCGCCGCGACGGCCCGGAAAGGAACCGGAAGATGGTCAAAATCGGGGACATTTTCCGTGTGCATCAGCAGAGACTTCAAAAGCATGTTGAGATTCTGCCCCTGAAGCAGCCCTTTGGGCAGGGTCAGCCGGCCGTTCTTCACCCCCAGATCAAAATCAATAAGGTAGTCGGCCGCTTCCTGCTTGCGGCGAAAAATCAGATCGCTGGGCAGGGGTTTATCCCGAAAGACATTATTCCAATCCATGGAGGTTACGACTTTTTCAATGTCGTCGGGCGACAGGCCCGCGGCATATAGACCGCCGACAATCGACCCGATGCTTGTCCCGGCGATGCAATGGACCGGAATCTGCATTTCTTCCAGAACCCGCAGCACCCCGATGTGGGCCGCGCCGCGCGCCCCGCCGCCGCTCAACACCAGACCGACCTTCCAGCCTTCCTCCGGCGCGGGCCTCCACCCGGAAAAATCTTCCGCGCAAACTGAATGGGGGATAAGAAGAACCAAAGAAAAAAAAGAAAATACCAGCAACAATGCAGACCGGATCCGGTCGACGCGCCGCGAGTCAGGCAAATAATCCGCCATAGAAGATCCCACTGAAACTGAAATTGATTTGAACGCACTTTTAGCGGGAATGAGTATAAGAGGCGGGCAGTGGCGAGTCAAGAAGATTCTGGCCGCCGAAGGGCGCAAATGATCCGTCCGGGCCTGAACCGGTCAACTTCTATTTCACCTCGCAGCTCATGCCGCCCAGGAGCCGCCAGCGGACGCCGTCATGGATCCATGTGTGCGTAATGCGCGACGGCCTGATTGGCTTTGCATCGGGCGCCCTGCCGCAGTCGACATGCAGGTCATACTGTGTCAGAGCGGTATTGCCGGCAACGCGGATACCGGCGCGCGTGATCTTTATTTTGCACGGCGTCGGCCCGGGAATCAACTGTTTCATAAATCGTGAACTTGCCTCAAAATCGAGCGGCCCGGCCTGCGCTTGCGGCCACCCCAGAAACTGCGGATGCGTGAGCTTAAGCACGCCCTCGTAATCGGCCTGATAAAGCCGGGTAAAGTAGGCCTCTTCCAAACGCCATATTTCTTCCGTGATTTTATTCCCGTCCGGTTCGCCTGTTTCTACCGCATAACCGCATGCGGCAGAAATAAGCATCAGAACCGTCAACACCAACTCCATGTATACTTTTCGCATTGACCTGCCACCCCGCAATTTAATCTTATCAAAAGCAAAAAATCCGCTGCCTCTGAACGAACCACCGGATCCTGTGTTGCCTGTTTATACTTTTTATTGGTTTTCGACAACTGCACACTTGCGGGTACAATATTGATTGTTTCCCTGTGCGGTCTTTGGAGGGTTTGAGGTTGTTGACCGCTTAAGGAGAAGCTTTGTTAACAAAAGCTAAATAGTTTTGTTGATATTGCGATCAAGTATTGTGTCCGTCGGATTCGCTCGAATTCAGTGGCTGTGAGACTGCAGAACAAGAAAGGTTCCGTCCGGCGGAAGGTTAAAAAAGGTAACAGCGTTATCTCTGCTCCAGAAAGTTTTTCCACAGGGTTTTGAAGGTTTGATAGTCATGGCCGCCTTGGATGACTTGAACTCGTTGAGGCGGCAGCAGCTCCGCCAGCAGTTTATGCCCTCTGGCGGAGAGATCATCGGCGCCATATCCCAGGTAAACGATTTTTTCCGGGTGGTCGGCAATCGACTTCTTCAGCCAGTGCCAGAGCATTCTCTGCCAGTCGAGTTCGGGGTCGTATTCTCCCGGGTCCCACTGCCTCGCGCCGCCCGCGGCTTCAATCTGCGCCAGAAATAACGGTGCTCCGAGAAATGGCGCGATCAGATACACGCGCGCGATGTCGTCCGGATACCCCATGTAATAAAGCAGTGAACCCAACCCGCCCATCGAGAAACCGACCAGCCAGATTTCCCTGAAGCCTCTGGCCTTTGCCGGGTCGATCACATCTTTTTTCAGCCGGTCAATCAGGGTGCGGTCCCCGTAATAGCCGAAATGGGCGTTGGGGGCCACGATATCACAGGACAGGCCGCAGGCCCAGACATCCGCTACCAGCCCTTCTTCTTCAAAGCTGCGATGAGAGCCCCCGATGCCGCGCATAAAGACAATCAGTCGCTGACCGGTTTTATCCTTGTCGGGGTTTTCATAGCCCAGCACATCCAGTGGACGGTTCGCAAACGGGGCGCATCCTGACAGCACGACAATAACAAAAAGGACCGCAAAATAGCGCATCGCTTGCTTCAGGCCAATCATGGTTTTTAAGATTGATTTGTTCAATCGGCATCGCTCAGTCTTAATCGAGAAATATGGCGCATTCACCTTGGACAGGTCAGACTCCTTCGCCGGCGCTTTTCTTTTCGTGGACGATTTTCCCGTTCACAAAAGTCATCAGGGCTTTTGCATTCTTGATGTCATCATTTGACACCGTGTAGAAATCCCGATCCCAGACGACCATATCGGCAAACTTCCCTTTTTCGAGAGAGCCGATGATTTTTTCCTGAAAACCCGCGTAGGCGCTTCCCATCGTCTGCATTTTCAGCGCTTCCTGAATAGAAACGCTTTCGGACGGATCCAGGCGGATGCCGCTTTTTGTCGTTCGCCTGGATGCCTGCCACAGCGCGATCTGCGGCTGATACAAAGGAAAGGCCGGCGGATCGGCGCCCAGGGCAACGGGAATACCCGTCCGGAGATAGCTTTTGAGCGGAATGGATTTTTCTTTGTCTTTCATCATCCACTTATCGCCCCAGGAATAAATAAACTGAGGATGCGTGGAAACGACAATGCCCGTCCGGCGGATGCGCGTAAGAGAACCGGCTTGCGGACGGATGGCATGTTCGATACGGTGCCTGGCGTCGCTGCGGTGATGATCGGCCTGGGAAGCCTCTACCGCATCCAGAAAAATGTCCACGGCCTGGTCGCCCACCGCGTGAACGCTGATTTGCTGATCCGCCCGGTGAAAGAGCTTGACCATGGCCTGGATGTCCGCGGTGGAATGAAGAGGCAGTCCCCGAGGGTTCATGTACCAGAGGGTGGTCATTCCCGAACCGTCAATGGCGAATTTCAGTCCGCCCCACATGTCGGCAAAAAGTCCGGGCTGTTGTTTGCGCATGACAAAGAAATCGCGGACGGAAGAATCCGACGGCGGATCTTTCTGGGAAAAGAGGTCGTCCATCACCCTTGTCGCTTCCCTGAGATTGGCAAGGTAGGGCCAGATTTTGATCCGGGTGGGGAGGTCTCCCGTTTGAACGAGGTTGATATAAGCTTTGGCGAACTGGTTTGATCCGATTTCCGAAACCATAAAGAAGTTGTCATGGATTGTGGTCACACCTTCGCGGGCATAAAGATTTGCGGCATGCAGAATGCATTCCCGCGCGTCCTCGTCGCTTATGGCCGGCATATGCTTGCGCACCAGATACAGGGCGGGATAGTGAATGAGCAGCCCCGTCGGTTCTTTCCCGAAAACCTGCATGGCGACTTTGCTTCCGGGAGGGCTCAGGGTATTGCCGTCTATGCCGGATATTTTCAGCGCCAGAGAATTGGCAAAGCCCCATTGGCCGGTGGTGTGCGTGATCAGCATCGGGTGATCGGAGCTCACCTTGTCCAGATCTTCTTTGGTAAAATAGGAAAGGGCATTGTCCTCAACACCCCAGGCGACTATCCACTGCCCCTTGGGCAGATTTTGGGCTTTCCGGCTCAGCGCCTCCAGAATTTCTTCCTTTGATTCCATTCCCTGGAGTTTCACCCATCGCTTTGATTCTCTCAGACCGAAAGGCGGCAAATGGGCGTGGGAATCAATCAGTCCCGGTGTAAGCGTTTTCCCCATGAGATCGATGACCCTTGTCGTGCGGCCGAGGTAGCCGGCGATGGTTTCGTTGCTTCCCGCGTCAAGAATCCGGCCCTGCTGTACCGCAAGCGCCTGAACGACGGATCCCTGACGATCGATGGTAATGATTTTCCCGTTTTTTAAAACCAGATCGGCTGTGGGCGTTGCCGCTTTGATTTCAGGAATGCCGGAAAGGAAAGCTGCGCCCGCGGCGACAGCGGATATTTTGATGAACTTTCTTCTGCTTAATTTCTTTAGGGACATGTCCGGAATCATGCTGACAGCTCCTTTAATCGGTTAATGAGGATTCCGTTTGGCGAGTTAAAGTATAGGACACGCGGCTTGCTGTGTCAAGCAGATGCAGGGACATGTCCGTGAAGCGGGGGCCGGCTGGTTAAGGGGTCTATTGACATTCCCTGTTCGATCTCTAAATTAAAACGCAAACAGATGCTTGGGGAATGTGAGCATTGCGAGCCGATGTTGCATCTGCTCTATGAGAAAGGAAAGGACAGATCATGACGGTGATGCCTTTTAAAATCAATACCCTCTGGAAACCGGCCTGCGTTTTGTCTGTGTTGCTCTTACTGTCGTGCGGCAGCGGTGGTGGAGGCGGCGGTGGAGCGTTTCTTCCAGCGGACCCTGTTTCCATTGGCTTGACGCCGGTGGCTGGCGGTTTTACCGATCCGGTCAGTATCACTCACGCCGGAGACGTCAGCGGACGGTTATTCATTGCCGAGCAAAGCGGGAAGATTCATATCCTGAACGGAGGCACCGTAAACTCAGAGCCATTTCTGGACATCAGCGGTATTGTCACCGCCGGCGGCGAGCAGGGGCTTCTGGGACTTGCCTTTCCTCACGATTTCGCAACCCGCCGCACTTTTTACGTCCACTATACCAATCAGACCGGTGTCGGCAACACCAGCATCTCAAGCTTCGGCCTGACCGCCGATGATGATATCGCTGATCCGGCCACAAACCAGGTTTTGTTAAACATCGTCCAGCCGTCTGAAAATCATAATGGCGGGCAGCTTGCTTTCGGACCGGACCATCTGCTTTACATCGGCATGGGTGATGGCGGCGGCAGCGGCGATCCTTCGGGCAACGCTCAAAGTCTGACGTCCCTTTTGGGAAAGATTCTCCGCATTGATGTTCTTTCCGCGACAACTCCTTACGCGGTTCCGGCCGGCAATCCTTTCGGAAACGAGATATGGGCCTATGGCCTGAGGAACCCCTGGCGCTTTTCCTTTGACCGGCTGACCGGCGATATCTATATCGCTGACGTCGGGCAAAACGAGGTTGAGGAAATCAACTACCAGGCGTCAGGCAACGGTGCCGGAGCCAACTATGGCTGGAATATCATGGAGGGAAGCCAGTGTTACAACAGTGCCACTTGCAGCACCGGCGGTCTTACCCTGCCGGTGGCCGAATATTTTCACACGGACGGAAATTGTTCTGTGACGGGCGGATACGTTTATCGGGGCTCTATCACCGCGCTTAGGGGCATGTACATCTACGGTGACTTCTGCAGCGGCCGCATCTGGGGAATGCGCCGCAACGGCTCTGTCTATACGAATACACTGCTGGCGGACACAACTTTATACATATCGACTTTCGGCGAGGACGAAGCGGGTGAACTTTACGTGGCCGACTATGCCACAGGCAACATTTACCGGATCGGGGAACCGTAAGAATTATTCTGATTCAGAAGGGATAAGGGCCATTATGCCGATTCACGAGTTTAAATGCAAAAAATGCGGGAAAAATTTCGAATATTTATGCCTGCGCAGCGATGATAAGAATCATGTGGTTTGCCCCGCCTGCGGGCACGACAAAACGGAAACGCTGCTGTCGGCTTTTTCATCACCCAACGCAGGCGGTATAAAAAACGGGGGTTCATCTTCCTGCGCTCCATCGGGAGGTTTTTCCTGAGCATGAAGCATGCGCCGCAGTCTGCGGCGCTTTATGTATCTCAGGCAAGCAATTTTTAAAGCCGGTCTTTTTTTTCGACACGCTGACGTCCACCGTTGACTTCAATGAGAAGTTCACGAAGAAAGAGGGCGCGTAAAATTTCTTACGCTCGGCCTCCGAATATTCGCGTATATTTCGCATATTTTAGCAAGCGCTCTGCGGTTTTCACAGATCATATCCGGTTTTATTTGCGGTCGGGATCGTATGCGGCGGCCAATTCCGGATTGGTTTGCAGAAGCTGCTGCGCCCGCTGGGCCTTTGCATCCAGAGATAAACTCTGGTCTTTTTCTATCGCCATTAAATACAGCAGCTGCAGGGCCTGTTTCTCTTCTTCGGCATAAAAAGCACTGGTCACATCGGCGCCGAAATGCATCAGACGCAAATCATGCATCCCCTTGAACCGGTCCAGAACGTCTTCCATTGTTGTGGGCTCTGTATCCGGAGGATAGATCTCTTTAACATTCCGAGTATATTTTTCAAAATAATCGACGAGATTGCCGACCTGGCGGTGAGCCGTCTCGGGAAGGACCTTGGACAACTTTTGCATTTTATCCGCCAATTCCTCCGGCGTGTTCAGGGCGTATAATTTTTCGATATTCAGGCGCGTCGTCTCACCTAACACAAGATTACCCTGCGGGTCAGCCTGAAACATGGTGTAAATTTCTTCTTTATTGTTTATTTCTTCTTTATCTTTATTTTCCGTTTTCGCTACGGCAATAACCGCCTTGCAATCAGGCGAGCCGCAAGCGGCTGTCATATTTTCTGATAAAGGGTGCTTCGCGTGTGTGGCCAGGACGTGCCGGGCAACAACTCTGTATTCTGCAATCGTGGAGTCATCACGTGTAAAGTAGGCTGCCGCGCCTCCAACAATCAGCAGGAATAAAGCCAGCCCTATTAATTTAAGCTTCAAGTTACCCGTGTTCTTAATAAACATATTGAGAATATTTTCCTTTCGTCAATCTATCCGAGGCCTGAACGATTGATCAATAAAACGCGCCGGATCATACAATCCGGCGCGTTTCCCTCTTTAATTCCCGCTTCCTGAACTTTAATACGGACAGGTGCTCAGGTAAGTGTCAAAACGCAAACTGGTCGCGTAGGACGTGTGCTCGGAGCCGCAAAGGAACGGGGTGTAACG
>CAZDYR010000076.1:0-8792 GCA_964509625.1 uncultured Smithella sp.
CAAATAAGCATTATTGTTCTCTGGCATGCCTCTTGCTGATAGGTCTATGAAAATAGATTTGAGGGAACTATGGAAATTTCTGCAGGAACTCTAACCAATATGAATCCGGAATTAAACATCAGCAGTGTGCTGCAAATACTCAATTCTCTTGGCCTGGATCAGGCAGTACTGAACGAAAGCGATGATCAAGATGCTCCCATAGAAGACTTTGAAAAAATATTGTTTCAGGTGTTGCAGCAGAATATGACAGCGTTTCTGCAGACTGTCCAGCAAAGGAACGCACCCGATTCCACCGCTGAAGAGAATCTGTTAGCCGTCCTGGAAAAACTGACGCGGGAAGATCGAACTGCCCATAGTGAAATGCTTTCCGGATTAACGTTATCGGTTCTTACAGCCAATTCAAACAGCCCTGTTGATGATGAAGGCAACTTGTTGGAAGAAACGATTCCCGGGTCAAAAGAGAAAACAGAAGTCAATGATATTTATAATCATGACATGAAGGGCGATGCGCTGAAAAAAGATCAGACCGCTTTTCTAAAAGAGATTGAAACCCTGTCTTCAAAAACTATCGGATTGTCTGCCGATAAGAACATCAATCAGGAAGACATCACTCCGGGATTGAATGCGGAACATGAGGCAATGGAGTTGCCGGATCAGAAAGTGACAACTCTCCCGAAAGAAACGCCTAATCACGCGAAGCCGGCTGATCTGACGACGGAAAATAAAGGATTGGGAGGCATGCAGGATAGGACTGCGGCATCCACAGGGATCGCGGCCGATTCATTCAATAAGGTTTCCGATGCGCCCGAGTGGCAGCGTTTAGCGGCAAAAACATCCGGGGCAACCAATCTGACGGAAGACCAGAAGCACATATTGCCGGACCCCGGCAATGAGCAGAAGAGGATCATGATTGACGGTGAGAATCCGCAGACTCAACGTCAAAATGTTGAGGGAAGATCCGGGCAAAAACCATTATGGGCCGACAGTCAGGGCTCTTCGTCAACACAACTCAAAAATGTGGATCAGCAATTGGTGGCGGAAAGAATAGCGGGTGAAAATCCGAGCGCTAAGCCGGTCGTCTTTTTTAAAGAGATGGTTCGAGATAATCCTCCCGTTAGGAATCTATTCAATGGTAAGACGGCGGAAGAGGAGGACCTGTCAAATGACAGCAGACGAATTGAACAGGGACAAGAAGTAAAAAAATCTTCCGCCAGGCCGGACATTGTGCACGCGGACAAAAAATTATCGTTTTTGCTCAATGAAAGCCAGAAACAGGACATGACGGGAAAAGCCGGCGTTCCGGTTTCTGAAATAGCCGGTGTGATCGATAAAGTGAAAACAGACCCCAGAAACAAATCCGTTTCGGGTGAAAAAAATTATGAAAGCAATCTTTTTAACTCCTTAACATCATCAGGCCTGCATTCGGCTAAGACAGCGGCAAGTGATGTGCCGTCTACACAAATTATTGAAAGGATAGCGGCCCAGTTCACCGAAATGATGGCCAGCGAGGGAGGGCGCGTGAAAATGACTTTGACCCCTCCTTCTCTCGGTACACTGGAAATGGATGTCATGATCCGCAACGGCGCTGTTCGCGTGATGCTGATCGCTGATAATAAGGAAGTCCAGCAGATTCTATCCGGCAATCTGGATTCGCTCAAGGGGTCGCTGCAGAATCAGGGACTCGTTATCGAACGATGTGATGTCATGATGCATGATCGCCGTGAACAATATTCTCAAGGATTCAATCAGCAGCAGGCCTTCAATCAGGAACAGACATCCCGTCATCATTATGATGAGGTGAATGGGTCTATTCAGGATAAAGAAGAAATGATTCCTTTAAAAATCAAGCCGGTGAGTCCATTCACGGGGCCTGCGGGGAAAATAAGTTTATTTGTTTAGGGAGGAGAAAATATGTCGACAACGATACAAGGTATTACGGGCGCCGCATATACAAACAGTGCGACAAAAACGGCTGATAATACATTGGGCAAGGATGCATTCCTGAAAATGCTGATCGCCCAACTACAAAATCAGGATCCTTTGAATCCCATGGATGGCACGGCATTTGTCGCTCAACTGGCTCAATTCAGTTCTCTAGAGCAACTGAGCAATCTCAATTCGACGATGGGGGCTCTGCCGGATTACCTCAGCCAGTTCACCAACGCGCAAATGGTGAATTTGATCGGGAATAACGCCATTGCCAGGGGCAACGGCCTGACCGTCAGTGGATCTTCAACAAAAATCACTTACAGCCTGCCGTCAGACATTCAAAGCGGTACGATTAAGATCTACAACAGCAACGGCCTGCTCGTGGATACCGTCAATATTGGTTCACAAAAAGCAGGACTCCAGAGCACCGTCTGGAATTCCAGCCGTCAGGGTGCCGGGAATTATACCTGCGAAATCAGTGCCACCGACGGAAAAGGTCAGGTCGTGACTGTTGAAAAAATGATCTCCGGCATAATCGGGGGCGTGTCATTTAAAGACGGAATTTCTTATCTGACGATTAATGGTCAGGAAGTGGCATTTTCGAATGTGGTTGAAATCAATAAAACAAATATCTAACATTTAATATCGAGGAGGAATATATTATGGGCAGTGCACTATGGGCGGGAATTTCAGGGCTGAATGCCAGCGCCAAGCAGTTAGACGTTGTGGCCAATAATCTGGCCAACGTCAATACCCTTGGTTTTAAAGGGGACATGACTTTTTTTGCCGACGTATTGAGTTCAAGCATTTCCGGAGGTTCTTCAGGTACTCTGCAGGTCGGGCGCGGTGTTGCCGTGGCGGAAGTGCAGACGTCTTTTGCCGCCGGGTCATTTGAAACAACGGGAAACGCCACGGATGCGGCCATTGACGGCGACGGTTTCTTCATGGTCAATGACGTGGAAGGTGCCACTTACTACACCCGGGCAGGCGCGTTTCACCTTGATGCGAATGGCGCGTTGGTAGACATTAACGGATATTATCTTCAGGGACAAATGGTTCATGAGGATGGTTCGATGAGCGCTTTGGGAAATATCATCCTCACGGGTCTGCAATCCGAACCGGCGATGACGACAACCATTTCCCTGGGGGCCAATCTGAATTCGCAAAGCAACGTCGGGGACACATACACGACGACACAGTCGGTTTACGATTCCCTGGGTGCTGTCCACACGTTAGAGTCGGTATTTGAAAAAACGGACGTCAACGAATGGACGATTAACTTCTTCCTGGACGGAACGGCCGTTACAGCCCCCGTGACCGATGCCACGGTATTCACCTTTAACAACGATGGAAGCATGGTTGCTCCGGCAGACGTAACACTTACGATGCCGGCTCTTACCACAGGGGCCACTTTCGGTGCCGTTACGTGGGACATGACAAGCCCTGAAGCGCTGTCCATTACCCAGTACGCGTCAGCCTCCGTGATTCGGGCCACAACGGCAGACGGTTATTCCTCCGGTAACTTAAAGTCCCTGGCCATCGATCCGGACGGCGTCATCAGCGGTTTCTTCACGAACGGCCAGACCTCCGAACTGGCGCAGATCATTCTGGCCTCTTTCCCCAACCCGTGGGCACTCAACAAACTGGGATCGAATCTTTTTGGTGAAACCGTCATGTCGGGATCTTCGGTCCGCAACATTCCCGGTGCTTCCGGCATGGGAACGCTCACGCCTAATACACTGGAAATGTCGAATACGGACATTGCGACAGAGTTTATTCGGATGATCACGGCGCAAAAAGCCTATCAGGCCAACGCAAAGGTTATCACAACGGAAGATACGCTCATGCAGGTGCTGATGAATATCAAACAGTAAATCATCACCCGCCCGTTACCCCGGTCGAATTGGGGTAACGGGCGGGATTCTTTCTGCCGGAGACACATCCGCATCTGACTTTCTGGTTATTTCTGCCTCGTCAAATATTTGACTTTTCGTCAAAAAAAGAAATTTATCTCGATTTATTTTCTTCATGTCATATTCATAAATTTTGTAAGTTATTGTATTGTTGTAATAAATTCTCAGCAATCAAAGAAATATCCTGGTGGTATGCTCCTTGCTATTTACCGAACTGAATGAAATCCCATTGATGGAGTGTCCTATGGCGGCTGCAGAAAAAAAAGCAAAAGATGCCAAAGAAGACTTAGAAGACAGCGAAAATGAAGGCGAAGAAAAGGGGGACCCCAAGAAAAAAAGTTCTAAGTTGATGCTGATCATTATTTTGGTTGTCGTTTTATTATTGCTCGCGGGCGGAGGAACTGCCGCCTATTTTTTATTTTTTAAAGCAAAACCGCAGCCGGCCGCAGCAAAACCTGCCGTCCAGGAGCAAACGAAAATCAGTATTTTTTGGCCCATGGAGCCTTTTATCGTTAATCTGCTCGACAACGAAACGGAGAGATATTTGAAAGTGGTCATGCAGCTGGAGTTATCGGATCAAAAGACGGCGGATGAAATGAAACGCCTGACTCCGAAACTGCGCGACACAATTCTGGATTTACTATCCTCCAAGACCTACAAGGAAATGATAGATCCTCTGGGCAAACAACGCCTGCGTGACGAAATCGCCATGCGCATGAATATGAATCTGGATGAGAGTAAAGGGAAGGTGTTAAAAGTTTATTTTACGGAATTTGTCATTCAATAGAAGAAGATGAGGTTTCATGACCAACATCCTTTCTCAAGAAGAAGTTGATGCCCTGCTTCGGGGAATATCCGGCGGTGAGATTGAAACGGAGAAGGAAGAATACCACGAACCGGGCGCCGTCATTGCCTATGATCTGACCAGTCAGGACAGGATCATCCGCGGTCGCATGCCGACCCTGGAGATGACCAACGAAAAGTATGCCCGGACGTTTCGTGCCACTTTGTCTTCCATATTGCGCAAGGTCATTTCGATTACCGCTGTTTCCGCTGATATGATTAAATTCGGTGAATTTCTCAAAACGCTGCCGGTACCCACGAGTCTTCATCTTTTCCGCATGGATCCTATGCGGGGTAATGCGATTTTTGTCGTGGAATCCAAAGTAATATTCACGCTGGTGGATATTATTTTCGGCGGAACAGGCACGGAAAGTTTTAAGATCGAGGGACGCGAGTTTACGGCGATTGAAAATAATCTGATCAAGAAAATTGTCTTGAGCGCGCTTGCTGATCTGGAAAAATGCTGGAAACCCTTGATTGATCTGACCATTACCTATCAACGGGCGGAAATTAATCCCCAGTTTGCACAGATTGTTCCCCCGACTGATGTGGTTGTGGTGATGAATTTTGAAGTTGAAGTTGAATACACGTCGGGCGTCATATCCATATGTATCCCTTATTCCATGCTTGAACCGATCAAGGAAAAGCTTTCCGCCGGGTTCCAGAGTGAACAGCTTGAAGTGGACAAGGCCTGGACCAACCGTTTCAAGTCAGGACTGATGAAATCCTATGTGAATATGATGGTGGAACTCGGGCGAGTGTCGATTTTAGGCAAGGACATCGCGAATCTGAAAAAAGGCGATGTTATTCCGCTGGATCATTACGCGTCTGACCCGCTGGATGTTTATGTCGAAGGGCTTGCCAAATACAAGGGCTATCCTGGTATATTTAAAGGCAATCAAGCTGTCCAGATATCGCAGATTATTTCGGGAAAAGAGGATATGGAATATGGAACAGAATGAAATTGATGAATTAATGAAAGGCGCAGGGGGGGCAAAAGAAAAGCCTGCGGCGGACGAGAACATCGGTTGGGACGATGTAAAGGATGAGATGGAACAGTCTGCGCATCCTGCGGAGCCCAAAACGGAAATATCCAATGTCCATTTTGAAGAGTTACAGCGGACGAAACCAGAAGGGCGGCCCAATCTCAATCTTGACTTCATCATGGATATTCCGCTGACGCTTACCGCGGAACTGGGAAGAAGCAAGATGCTGATCAGCGAGCTTCTCCAGCTCGGCCAGGGGTCTGTTCTGGAGCTTTCTAAACTGGCCGGAGAACCGATGGATATTTACGTGAATCAGCGACTCATCGCCCGTGGGGAGGTCGTTGTGGTGAATGAAAAATTCGGCGTCCGTCTGACGGATATTGTGTCCCCTGCCGAACGGGTCAATAAACTGGGATAAGCGAGACGTTCCGATGGAAAATATTTCACTTTGGTCTTCATTTCTGAAAATGATTTTTGCGCTCGCCATTGTACTGGGACTCTTAATCGGCGTGATGTATTTTATCAAGAACTTTATGCAGCGTACGGTTCCTTCGCCTGATCAACAGGCTTTAATTAATATTCTCTCCTCCCGGTATCTGGGCCCCAAATCGAGCATCATGCTCGTTGAAGTTATGGAGCAGGTGATTGTGGTCGGTATTTCCGGTCAGCAAATGACGGCCCTTGCGCATATCGATGACCCATTGTCCGTTGCGAAGATTAAAGCGCAGCAAAATCAAAAGCCTTCGGGGCCTTTCTCCGGTGAAAAGATATCCAAGCTGCTGTCTCTGGCCAATCTTTCTGCCGGCAGGAAAAACGATCGGTCATCGAAATGAAAAGGCTGACAAATATCATTTTACCGTTCACGGTCCTTTTGGCTTCTCTGGCGTTGCTCGTTCCTGAAATGGCTTTGGCCGCACAGCCTTTTGCACTGCCCAATGTAAATCTCACACTGACCGGAGGCACAACCGAACCGGAAAAAATTCAGTCATTAATTCAGCTGGTCATTTTATTGACGATCCTGACGCTGGCACCGGCCATTCTACTCATGGTCACGTCATTTACCAGGATCATCATTGTTTTATCGCTGATTCGCACAGCTCTGGGTACGCAACAGATGCCTCCCAATCAGGTTATTGTGGGCCTCTCGCTATTTTTAACGTTTTTCATCATGTCGCCGGTGATTAACCGGGTCAACACGGAAGCACTCAAACCCTACTATGAGGAACAGATTTCCGGTGAAACAGCGATGGCGAAGGCCGTCATTCCGGTGAAGGAATTCATGCTCAAACAGGTCCGGGAAAAGGACTTGGCTCTCTTTATTAAGATTGCCAAGGAGCCGCGTCCGGCCAAGCCGGAAGATGTCTCCCTGTCCACTCTGGTGCCTGCGTTTGTGATCAGCGAACTGAAAACGGCCTTTCAAATCGGCTTTATGATTTATTTGCCTTTTTTAATTCTGGATATGGTGGTGGCAAGCGTCTTGTTGTCCATGGGGATGATGATGCTGCCGCCGATTATGGTGAGTCTTCCGTTCAAACTCCTCCTGTTTGTTCTGGTGGATGGCTGGCATCTAATCGTTGGCTCTCTGGTGCAGAGTTTTCATTAAGTAGGGAGAAAGGTCTATGACCCCTGATACCATTACAGGATTAATGGCTGAAACAATCAAAATTACTCTTCTGGTCGCGGCACCGATGCTGCTTGTGGGACTGATTGTCGGTGTGCTGATCAGCCTGTTTCAGGCCGTCACGCAGATTCAGGAAATGACGCTGGTCTTTGTTCCGAAGATTGTCGCCGTTTTAATAACCCTGATTGCGGCGCTCCCCTGGATGCTCGGATTGATGATCAATTTCACGCATAATTTGTTCGTCAATATTCCTTTGTACGTCAGGTAAAGTTTACGCGGTTTGCCGGGATGAAAAGAGCTGATGATGGAGATCAAATAAATGAGCCTGCCTTTTTTATCAGCAGATCATCTCGAGGCTTTTGTGCTGGTACTGCTTCGGGTCAGCGCCATGATCACGGTGATACCGGTTATCTCTGAAAATACAGTTCCACTGCGGGTGAAAGCCGGACTGTCCATTCTGGTCAGCCTGATCGTTTTTCCTCTTGTTGTTTCACAGATGCCGCCCACAAAAAACTTTCACTTTCTCGAGCTGATCTTTCTGATGATCGGAGAAGTGCTCATCGGTGTAACAATCGGTTTTGTATCCAGGCTTGTTTTTGCCGCCATTCAAATGGCTGGCGATATTATCGGTTTTCAAATGGGATTTGCGGTTGCCAATGTGATCGACCCTATGAGTGCACAAATGGTGTCCATTATCACGCAACTGCAGTACCTGATCGCCATGCTGGTTTTTCTGACGGTCAACGCCCATCATCTGTTTTTCCAGGCGATTGTTCAGAGTTATGTTTTGATTGCCCCTCTGAGCTTTCATTTTTCCGGTCAGCTCATGCAGTTTATTTTTGATGTTTCCAGGGAAATGTTTGTTATTGCCTTGAAGATAGCTGCGCCCATTATGGCGGTCATGCTTTTTACCAATGTCGCCCTGGGTGTTGTGGCGCGCACGGTGCCGCAGATGAATATTTTTATCGTCGGTTTTCCGTTGCAGATATCCCTGGGGCTTATTTTTTTAGGATTAACCGCCCCGCTTTTTGTTCGCATGACGCAGGCGATTTTCAATGGATTGGAAGGCAAGATCGTTACCGTATTGCGACTGATGTGAGGCGTGTCGGGCTGTGAGGTTAAACCATGACGGCGATAACGAAATATTGACGCGGCTGTCAATCAACGATCTCCCGGCAAGCTGTTGAGGTTTGAAATGAAAGCCACTGTCTCTGCAAACGATGGCGACTGGACATGCGTCCGGCTTAAGCGGGATTAAATTGGTTTGGGGAAATGGCTGAAAACGACGATCAGGAACGAACCGAGCAAGCCACATCGAAGCGGCGTGAAGAGTCACGTGAAAAGGGTCAGGTGGCCCGTTCGCAGGAAGTGGTTTCCGTCGGCATATTGGTTGCGGGACTCATTTTTTTTTACTTCGGCGGTTCGACCCTTCTTTCAAAAACCATGGATCTTATGACCGCCGGTTTTCGTGAAGCCGGCAAAGTGAACTTGACGCAGGAC
>CAZDYR010000077.1:0-8744 GCA_964509625.1 uncultured Smithella sp.
GATAATTTCAGCAGGGATGCTTTCAAATTATCCGAAGGCGGCGGTGCAGCGGAACCATCCTTTCCCGAACCGGAAGACATTCTGCTTAAATCGTTTTCCAGCAACATTCCTGATTTTGAAACAAAATTTTTAACAAACAGTGGATCATTTTTAGTCCGCGAAGAAAAAACAAGGCTGGTGAAAAGCTTCACGAGGCCGTCTGCGTCCTTCGGAAGCAATCCTGCCAGATTGACCGATTTCAAATTGACGGAAAATTCGGAAATTTTACTCAAGAGTTGTGTAAGAGAATCCGGATTGAGACGCCACTGCAGAAGCTTTTCATTCACTTTTGCGTCAGAACCCTGCTTCTGCGCATCAAGCATGTATAAAATAATCTGCGGTTGAACGCCCTGGACCTTCACCTGAAGTTTCTCTCCCACGTTAAACGGAAGGTCGCTTGCTGCCTTCATGACAGTGCCTTTTACGTACATAAGATATTGATTTTGAGAGAGTTTATCAACAATACTGACCGTCAGCGTTTCTCCGGCCGTTAGATTGGACGCGGGAAGATTCGGTTTAGCGATCTCAGCAATGGCGCTGAGTTTGATTGGAACGCCTGGAAGTACGGGAATAACAGCCATCAGGTATTCTCATTTTTTACCCGGTAAAGATCTATAATCAATCCGATTTCCGCTTCGGTAAACCCGGTGTTCTCGGCCGTCTGCGATTCCGTGTAGCCTTGCCTGATCATGTCAACGACCTGTTTGTACTTTTCCTGTGGCGCACATGGCTTGCGCTTTTCATCAACACCGTTTGCGGCATCAGATTTTACCAGCAATGTTTTAACCCTTTTTTCTTTAAGATCCAGCTCTATTGCAATTTCTTTGAGTGCCAGACGACTCTTCTCCAGCGCTTCCAGAAAGTTTTCAGACGATGCCTGCGACTGTGCCACCACGGTCTTAAGGTCCTTCATCATGTCCTGGTGGGACTTGATCAGGGGTTTTTTCAGATTGGCGTTAACACGCCAGATGAGAATAAGGACTGCAATCAGTAAGGCTAAATCAATGAGTAGCTGCAGAAAGATGGGGCTTTGTATGTTCATTTCATACCTTAATGTTAATGTGACCTCCCTCCCCGGATTCTTCGTCACTGATGTCCGTCAGAAGTTCGGTGTTATTATTATTTTGACGGTCTGCACCCTTTCGTTTATCGTTTTTTTCTTCCTTTCTTCTAATTTTCGCTTTTTGGGCTTCTTCAAACTTTCTGATTTTCTCTTGTGCCAGCCGGTCCTCCTCAGACAGCTTCAGCTGGAAATATCTTTGTTGCATATCCGCATGCTGTTGCTGGATCTGCTGGATCTTTTCCGTGGCAGATGTCTGCAAAACTGAAGTTTGAAGATCTATGGCCCTGACCATGTATTTTACCCCCGTTTCATCAGAAATTTCTGACAACAGGACTCCTTTTTCTCCATACATCGTCAAGATTACAGAATTACTTAAATTTCCTTTCTTTCAGGCTGCGCTGCTCCGATAAGGAATGCTCACGGACATTACGTTAAGATTGTTTTCGATAACAAATTGAACCCGGGCGGAATACTTTTTTAGTATCGCCAATGCCAGCAAAACGCCCTTCTCCAGTTTTGCCTGTGCAAGATCATCTCTCCGATTATTGAGAAAGTCGCTGACAATATTTTTATCTTCATTATCGAAGGCCTCACCGGTGTATTTTATTAATACAACAACATCCTCATTGTTATGAAGGGTGACAAGAAAGAATTCCTTTTTTTCACTTTTTAAAGCCTGGGCCATGGCAAATCGGATTAATCTCCAGAAAACCAGAGACAGCTCAGCTGTGTTACCCTTAAATTCATTGATATCATTATCAAATTGAACTTTCTTTGTGATTTCGTGTTTAAATTCCAGATAAAAGTTGGCAAAACGCATTTCCGCCGCCAGCAGGTGCGACAGATTTATTCTTTCCTCCCCTTTTGTCGCCAGAGCATAGAATTTCCCCGTCGCGTCACGAAACATATCAAAAAAAGACTCTGTTTCCTTGTTAACGGCACGAATGTCGTTTGTAATGCGCTGCACTTCATCCTGCATAGCCGCTGCGGTTTCAGGAAATTGTTCATTAAGTTTTTTTATCGCTGTATCTAGGCGTCGCTGCAGGAGTTTGGAACGCCCCATGATACCATTTAAAGGATTGGCAAAATTGTGCAGGACTCCGGGCAGCAGTTCTCGAATGAATGTGGACGTGAAATCGTCCTCCAAAGCCTGATATACTTTGTCTTTTTCCATTATTTCCCCTTCATTAATCTCAGCAGGCCGATTTCAAGAAAGAACCGTATTTTGTTTCACATAATAAAGTAATTCATGAAATAAACTTCTTTGACACTGCCTTCACCCAGTATTTTGTCCAGCGCAAAAGCCAGATCTTTTTTTAGCTTTTTACGTTCTTCCACAGATCTGAGAGCAACGACGCTTCTCATTTGCGCGGTTTTATAAATAATACTGCGCAAAAGTGCGGTATTGTCTATTTGATCGTTTTGCTGTTTGTCTCCGAGGTCAAACACAACATCACACATGAGCACGTGACTATCGCCTCTGGCGTCCTTGAGATCAATCATAAAATCCTTGAAATAAAGAATGGTCTTTTTCTCAGGAATTGCAAGAACCTTAACTTGGCCGGATGCTTCCGGTGATGCCGTGGGCAAAGGTTTGTGTCCGGGCATTTCTGGTCCGGTTTGAGTGACTGGAATTGGCGCTTGAGCGCTGTTCAGGATGACATTATACGCAATCAGAATAACGGCCAACAGCACGAGCATCATGATCGGTGCGCTGATCAGCAGCAGCTTATTCGTCGCCCATTTTCGGCCGCCATCACCCTTTGTGCCTTCGGCATCCTGGTCAATCGAAGCAGGCACACCCGTTTTCTCATCAGCCAGGACGGGGATATCTTCCCATATATCTAATTTCGCTTTTTTCAAGTTTTTCGACCTGCCTTCCGGCTACCTGGCAAACTTGACCATGCCCCGCAAGCGTAAGACAGCCTGGGCATGAAGCTGACAGACACGTGATTCCGTTAATTCCATCACCCGTCCCGCCTCCTTCATGGTCAACTCTTCAAAATAGTATAACGATAAGACCAGCTTCTCCTTGGGAGGCAGCTGATCAATGGCCTGCCGCAGCTTGTCTTTAAATTCCATATCGACCAGCATTCGCAGAGGATTGCCCGCATTAATCTCCTCCAATACGTCCTCGCGGCTGAACTTTTCAAGATAATCCGGCGGTAGATCTTCCGTGGATATGATGGACACACACCGGGCTTCATCCAGGAGCTTAAAATAATCATCCAGCGAGATGCCCAGATGCGCGGCAATTTCAGATTCTCCCGGCGCCCGGCCCAGACTTTTTTTCAACGCGTTCATGGCGCTTTCTATTTTATTGTCTTTACTGCGTGTTGCTCTGGGAACCCAGTCTTTCGCCCTTAGCTCATCAAGGACGGCACCCCGAATGCGGAAACTCGCATAGGTTTCAAATTGGACATTTCTTGATTTGTCATACTTTTCCAGGGCGGACATCAGCCCCATGATTCCGACATTGACAAGGTCTTCTTTATCCGCCGCATCAATAGGCAGCTTTGACGCAAGTCGGCCGACGATATTTTTCACCAGCGGCGCGTACTGCATGATAAGAGCGTCGCGATTTCGCTTATGCGCGATCTTTGTCGATGATGTTTTCCCAGAAGAACTTAATGCTGCCGTTTTCATATTCTTCCATCGTCTCCGATGAGATTTTTTCTGCAATTTTTGCAAGACAGCGGGAGGCCGGACACTGCGGATATATTTCAGCCAGCGCTTTTTGACGCCTGACGGCTTCCTTTACTTTGTCATCTAATACGATATGACCTAAATATTCAATAGTTAAATTTAAAAAATGGTCTGTTGCATTGCTGAGTCTTGTAAATATTTCCTTTCCTTCGGCGACGTCCTTCACCATATTGACAATCAAACGAAAGCGTCTTTTGGCGTGCCGCTGATAAAGAACTTTGATCAGGGCGTATGCATCCGTCATGGCGGTCGGCTCCGGCGTTGTGACCACGATAATTTCCTTGGCCGCCATATTGAAATACATGACGTTGGCAGAAATGCCCGCCCCTGTATCGATCATCATAACATCCAGTGAATCATTGAGTGCGTTTAACTCGTCAATCAGGGTTAGCTTCTGTCCGCGTGAGAGATCCGTCATTTCCGGGATACCGGACGCCGACGGTAAAATCCTGATTCCGCCGGGACCTTCGACAATGGTTTCCGGCAGTGTTTTTTCGCCCCTCAAGACATGAGAGAGATTGTAATGCGGGTTAAGCCCCAGAATAACATCTATGTTTGCCAGCCCAGCGTCAGCATCCAGCACCAGCGTTTTTTTATTCCGCCCCGCAAGCAGATACGCAAGATTGGCTGCGATATTCGTTTTTCCCACTCCGCCCTTGCCGCTGGTCACGGAGATCACACGGATATCATGAGGCTGCATCGCGCGAACATCCGTTTTGGCATGGGGGCTCTGAAGATGCATTTCTTTCTTTCTGATTTCTCTCAACGTCGCCGCCTGGTCCACAGTCCTATCACCCCTTGTTTGAACTTGCATAAACGTTTGATGCATTTTGCGTAAATTGGGCAGTACGCCGCAACATTAAATCAGCCATTGTGGCCGGCGTTGCCTCCTCAATGTCCTGAGGCACATTCTGCCCGCATGTCAGGTAAGTAACCGGTTTTTTTACTTTGGTTATAACATCATAAAGCATTCCGAATCTTCTGGATTCGTCAGTTTTGGTAACAATCAGGTTATCAATCCTGAAACGGGAATAGCCCGAAACAATATTTTCAAGATGATCTTCACTGCCCGTGGCGCTAATCAGCAAGTTCGTCTCAATCGCCTGTTCTGGAAGCGTTTGCTCCAGTTGATTCAAATACCCGTCATCCGGACGGGCGCGTCCCGGCGTGTCCACAAGAATAATATCCCTGTCGGCAAAAGACTTCAGGGCTTTGTCAAAAGATTCCCGCGTGGATGCCCGCTCCATCCGAAGACCCATAATCTTGGCGTATGTGCCCAGCTGTTCGGCTGCGGCGATACGAAAATTGTCTGTCGTAATAAGCCCAATGGATTTTTTTTTCATGATCGAGTACCGTGCGGCCAGTTTGGCAAGGGTTGTGGTCTTACCCACACCCGTCGGCCCGATGAACATCTTGATCCGTCTTTCACGGGTGTTTTCCCGGAAAACCGGCAGTGAATTCCCGATATGGCCCGCAGCGATTGTCATGGCCTGGTCTTCGCTGATTTCTCCCGCCGATGCAGCTTTCCGATTGATTGCGTCTACAATCAGGCAGGCGCTGGCGCGTGAAAAACCACTTCCCAGCAGACGAAGGTAAATTTTTGAGTTCAGATCCTGCGTCACTCTCCCTTTCCGCATCCCCAGAACATCAAAGAATGAGTTCATGGTTTCCTTCATCTCGGCCAATTCAGCGGCAAGCGAACTTTGTCGCTGGAAGGCCAGAATCGATTCCCTCATTTCTCTTAATTCGCTGCGGAAAAAAGCGAAAGCCTCTTCAGACATATTGCATGGGGAACCAGCTCTGCTGTCTGTCGCCGGACGGTTTAAAACCTTCTCTGATCGCTGCATATTTTCATCGCGGGCCGCCATGACTTCAATCATGTCCTGTCTTCCGCTCCTGATCTTCCGGGTAGACAAAATGATGGCATCCGGCCCCAGATCATTTTTGATCTTTGTCATGGCGTCATTGATCGAGGAGACTTCGTACCGTTTTACTTGCATAGGCTTACTCTACCATCCCCATGGATTTGACATTGGCTTCTCGGGATATCTCGTTGTGCGCCAGAATGACGACGTTGGGGAAAAACTTTTCCAGAATCTTGCGAAAATGAATCCGGGTATTCGGTGAACAAAGCACAATCGGCTGCAAGCCGCTTGAGGTGAAAGCGCTGACCATTTTTTGCAGGCTCGACACCATCTTCTTAACGAGAGTCGGATCAGGTGAAACAAAAGACTCATGCTCCGTATGGGAAATGGAGCGGCTGATCTTGTCTTCAATGTCAGGGGACATGATCATGACGGTGATGTTTCCATCCTTGTCCTGATACTGTCGTGTAATCGCCCGGCTCAATGCCTGCCTGACATAGCCGGTCAGGATATCAGCGTTTTTCGTCATGACAACGTACTCGCCCATTGTTTCAATAATGGTCAAGAGATCACGGATGGAAATCCTTTCCCGCAGCAGGCGCTGCAAAACACGGTGGAGGAGATTGATCGGAACAACTTTTGGGACAATTTCCTTGACAACACGCGGATAGAGCTGCTCAAGATTATCCACCAGAGACTGGACTTCCTGCCGGCCCAGCAATTCATCGGCGTATACCTTCGTCAGTTCCGTCAAATGTGTTGTCATAACCGTGGCCGGATCAACCACCACGTAGCCTTTAGCCATTATGGCATCCTTTTCCTTATCCGTCACCCACATCGCCGGCAGGCCAAAAGCCGGCTCTTTTGTGGCAATCCCTTTGATTTTCATAGCTTTGTCGTCAGTGGATATGACCAGATGATGTCCCATCATTACGGAACCGCCGGCAACTTCGACCCCTTTGAGCAAGACACTGTATTGATCCGGTTTAAGCTTCAAATTATCGCGAATATGAATGGCCGGCATGATAAAACCCATTTCCGTCGCCAGCTGACGGCGCAGGGCCTTGATCCTTTGCAGCAGCTCTCCTCCTTGAGTCGCATCCACCAGGGGAATCAGGGTATATCCAACCTCCAAACCCATGGCATCGAGCGGTGCGATCACGTCGACCGGCTCGGCGGGCAAAGCGACTTCCTTTTCCTGCGCCTCCTCTTCGATTTTCTTCCGGGCCAGGCTTTTTACAACTCTGTAAGCCACAAATCCGATAATAGCGGCGACAAGCACAAAAGAGATTTTGGGCATTCCCGGAATCAGCGCAAAAACAAACAACATGATAGCGGCTGTGGCGATAGCCCTCGGCTGCGTGAATACCTGAGATTTCACTTCATCGCCCAGTTCGGCTGATGTCGCCGTCCGGGTAACCAGAATACCGGCCGCAGTGGATACAATCAGGGCGGGTACCTGCGTCACCAGACCGTCACCAACCGTCAACAAAGTGTAATTACGAGCGGCTTCGACCACCGGCATGTCCATTTGCAGAACTCCGATAATTAAACCGCCGATGATATTGATCAGAACAATCAGAATGCCGGCAATCGCATCACCGCGGACAAACTTGGACGCGCCGTCCATGGCTCCGTAAAAATTAGCTTCCTGCTCGATCTCAACGCGCCTGCGCCTTGCGTCGGTGTCGGATATCAGGCCGGCATTTAAATCCGCGTCAATACTCATCTGTTTTCCGGGCATGGCATCCAGGGTGAAACGCGCGGATACTTCCGCCACACGGGTTGCGCCTTTGGTAATAACGACAAAGTTGATGAGCACTAAAACCAGAAAGACGATTAAACCGACAACATAGTTTCCGCCGACAACAAAGGTCCCGAACGACTGGATCACCTGACCCGCGGCCGATGTACCTTCGCTTCCGTGCAGAAGGATAAGACGCGTCGAAGCGACATTGAGCGAAAGCCGGAGCAGGGTCACCATGAGTAAAATCGAAGGGAACACCGAAAATTGAAGCGGCTTTAAAACATACATGGACATCAGCAGAATGATGATGGAAATCGCGATACTGAATGAAAGTAAAACATCAAGAAGAAACGTCGGGATAGGAAGAATCATCACCATAAGAATGGCAATAACACCCATCGCGATCATCGCCGAACTTGATCTGGCCGAATCCAGAAATGCATTCCTGCTTGTAGTCCCTTGTGCGTCAGCCATCAATTTTACCCGAATATCTTAATCTTCTTTTGTTCGTACACAAATGCCAGGACTTCCGCTACCGCTTTGTAAAGATTTTCCGGCACCATCCTGTTCACCTTAACCATCTTATACAATACCTGTGCCAAGGGTTTATTTTCAATGATCGGAACATCATTTTCTCTGGCAATCTCCCGAATCTTTTCCGCGATAAAATCCGCCCCTTTTGCCACAACGATCGGCGCCTGCATTTTATCCGGAGAATATTGAATGGCAACTGCCAGATGCGTCGGGTTGGTAATGATAACATCGGCCTTCGGCACTTCAGCCATCATTCGCTTCTGAGCCATTTCCCTCTGAATACGTCGAATTCTGGCTTTAATCATCGGGTCTCCTTCAGTATTCTTGTATTCATCCTTAATTTCCTGTTTGGTCATACGGATACTCTTTTCATACTCCCAGCGCTGATAAGCGTAATCCAATACCGCCAGGAAGACTAAAACAACGGTCATCGCCAGCAATAATTTAAAACTGACGGAACTGATATATGTGAATGTTCCCCAGGCAGACTGATCTGCGAGCGGAATTAAATGGTCGAATTCGTTACGAATGACGATATACGCCACACCGCTGATGACACAGACTTTCAAGATGCCTTTGAGCAATTCCGCTAGGGACCGGATGGAGAACAGCCTTTTAAATCCTTTGGCGGGACTTATTTTGTCGATTTTTGGCTGAATGGGCTCAGTGGAAAACATGAAGCCAAACTGAAGCACATTGCCCAATATAGCCGCAATGAAAACGGCGACAATGAGGGGGAAGAGGATGCCGAAACCCTTGACAACGTAGTTCATGATGATCAGGCTGACAC
>CAZDYR010000078.1:0-8095 GCA_964509625.1 uncultured Smithella sp.
CCGCGGCGCGCCCGCGCTCATCCAGCACGACCCGGCGGTGATCCAGGCCTATCTCCGGCGGAGCGAAAATGACGCAAGCCGTGCGGTCAAAACTGGAAATGAAGCTGGGGATTCCTCTGCTGGAGCATTACGGAATGACAGAAGCCAGTCAGGTCTGTGCCAATCTTCCTCCGCCTGGTCCCAGTAAACCGGGTACGGTCGGCATTCCGCCGGCTGGAACCGTCATGATTGCCGGGGAAGACGGCCTCCCGCTGCCGCAGGGCGAAACGGGCGAAATCCTGATCTGCGGCCCCAACGTAATGAAAGGGTATTTAAGGAATCCCGCATTAAACCAGCAGGCTTTTCGTGACGGCTGGTTCCGGACCGGAGATATCGGCTGCATTGATCCGGATGGCTTTTTGCACATCGGCGACAGAATCAAAGAACTCATCAACCGCGGCGGCGAAAAAATTTCACCTTTTGAAATTGAGGCCGTTCTGATCAAGCATCCGGACGTTCTGGAGGCTGCTGCTTTTGCCGTAACGCATCCGCGTCTGGGCGAAGATGTCGGCGCCGCGGTGGTTTTGCGTCCCGGCGCAACGGTGGCTGCGGCGGAATTTCGACGGTTTTTGGGGGAGCACTTATCATGGAATAAAGTGCCCCGGCGGGTGCATGTCATTGAAAGCATCCCGAAAGGCGCCGCCGGCAAGATCCTGCGTAAAAAACTCAAGGAGCTTTATTCATGAGCCATGACAATCAGGGAAATCCTTCTGACGATTCCCTGGAGATAGAACTTCTTATAATGTGGCGTCGGGCCCTCGATGATGATCAATTGACCATTGACGACGACTTCTTTGAGTCCGGAGGGGATTCGTTACTTGCAACCAAGTTATTGCTTGAAATAGAGAAGCTGACGGGGAAAAAGCTTCCAACCTCCCTGATCTTTGAAACCGGCACGATTCGGGAATTATTGAAAAGGCTCAAGCCTTCGGACAAAAAGACTGATCTTCTGGGTTGCGAAAACGGTAAAATCATTCATCTGTTTCACGGAGATTTCAACTTCGGCGGCGTTCCCGTAAAATATTTTCTGGAAATGATGGGGAAAGACCACCGTATTCATCCCATCCCGCCTGAAATACCCAAAGAAGGAGATGCGCCTGTTCCGATAGAAGATATGGCTCAAAAGAGGCTGACGGGCATTCTGGAAGTTCAACCGGAAGGGCCCTACATTCTGGCCGGTCATTGTGTCGGATCCCTGGTTGCTTTTGAAACGGCAAGATTGCTTGTTTCCATGGGCAAAGAAGTGAAAGCGGTTGTAATGATTGATCCGATGACGCTGTTTTACGGCAGGGGGGCACAGATTGTTTTCAAACTGCGGGAATGGTATATCAGGCTGACGAGCGCGGAGGACAAACGGCGCGAACGCCAGATCAATACATTGAGAAAAATGAAAGCATGGGACAGCAGGACGAAAGATATCGGCAGCCGTGAACACCTGAGCATGATCTGGAAAGAGTTCAAGGCGTGCCGAATTGCCGGCTTGCATCATCCCTCTCATTACCTCTTGAACCGCAAATTGCGGAAACGAATGTCCGCGTACAAAGAACTGCCCCGGACGCTGGCCAAAAAACGGGCGGAGGCCATGCTGGACGCAGGAGCCACCGGCAGGTTTAAATACTATGAGGAGGTGCTTGCTGATTATAAGCCCCGCCTGCTGGATGTGCCCGTGCTGTACATATCAGTAGAGTTTAGCGGTTCGGCCTGGCGGCGGATCTCTCCAAATACCTTTTTTGTGAACATCTACCGCGGAAACCATCTCTTCTGGGAAGAAAATTATGCCCCATATGTATTTGAAAAAATAAGAGAATATATTAACAGGTGACTCATATGAATCCGCTTTCAAACAATCCGGTATATGATATCAGTCTTGCTTATCAAAAGACGGCTGCCATGAGCGCCGCGATCAAACTGGATATCTTCACGATCATTGGCGGGCAACGCTTAAGTGTGCAGCAGATCGCGGAGGCCTGCAATTGCCCGCTGCGCGGTGTGCGTATCCTTTGCGATTTTCTTTGTGTGATCGGTTTGCTCGCGAAAGAGACGGATTCCTACTATCTTTCTGAAGATGTCAGGAGGTTTCTGGATAGATCTTCCCCTGCCTGTCTGGCTGATATCATCGATTTTTTTGCGGCTCCGGAAACGATTACCCAGGTTATGAGCGATCCGACATCATATGTCAAAGCAGGGGGAGCATCCGGCCTGACCAATGTGTCGTCCGATAATCCTGTCTGGGTGAAATTTGCGTTGGCCATGGTGCCTTTCTCTGCCGTGGAAGCCAAACGTGCGGCGGCTTACATGGCCAAGAGAGCTATAAGGCCGCGTCATGTGCTGGATGTGGCGGCCGGGCACGGTTTGTTCGGCATCGAAGCGTCAAAGCTGGGAGGCGATGCTTTTGTTACGGCAATCGATTGGGCCAATGTCCTCGAAGTTGCCCAAAGAAATGCGGACGCGGCGGGTCTTGGCGATCGATACAAAACCATCAGCGGTAATGCTTTCGATGTGGATTGGGGCGCCGGCTACGATTTAATATTACTGCCGAATATTCTGCATCATTTCAATGAGGACGGCTGCATTCGCCTGCTTAACAAAGCCAAACAATCACTTGGCGAGGGCGGTTGCGTGTTTATCATTGAGATGATCCCCAATGCGGATCGTATCTCCCCGCCGGAACAGGCTGCCTTTGCTTTTCTGATGCTGGCGACCACCCCGGAGGGTGATGCGTATACCGCTCGTGAATATGAGGAGATGGCCCGCAAAGCCGGGCTTTCACTGGCAAACTCCATGCGGCTTTTGCCGACTCCTGTAACGCTTCTGGAGTTTAAAATTTAAAACGACCATCGAGTTGGAACAAGCGGTATTCAAGCGGAACCGACAACGTTTAACTCGTGAAAGGACATAACGACAGATGAGCCATATCATGATTCTTAGCGGCGGGTGGCCGGATCACCATCCGGATCAAATTGGAGATTTTCTTGAAAACTGTATCCGTTCAGGCCATGAGGTGTCCCGCGCCTCCGATCTTGGTGTGCTGCGTCCGGACATATTATCCGGCGTTGATGTGCTGGTGCTGATCTGGACTTATGGCGAGATTACCGATCAGCAGACGCAGGCCTTGATACAAGCCGTGCAGGGCGGCATGGGATTGATGGCCTGGCATGGATCCACAAGTGCGTTTCTGGCGAACCGCCCCTATAAATTCCTGCTCGGCGGACAGTGGGTTGACCATCCGGGCGGTGATCATGTTGCCTATCGGGTAAGTTTTTCGGATGATCCTTTAACAAAAGGCCTTGCGGAGATCGATGTTGTTACGGAGCAGAATTATTACCTGATCGATCCGTCCGTGAAAATCCTGGCAACCACTCGCATCCAAAGCAAAGACAAACCCTGGATTTACGGAATCGAAACACCCGTTGCCTGGAAGAGGGACTGGGGGGCGGGCAAAGTCTTTTACTGCGCTTTGGGCCACAAGACTGAGGATATTGATTCCCCATCCGTTAAAGAATTAATATCCAGAACCGTTCGCTGGTTATCAAAAGGCGCGGCGGCAAAATGATTTAAGTCAGGTCCCGGCCATACGGCACCTGCCGTATTTTCAGATGGAGAATATCAGCCAACCTGAGGAACGGTTGGCGCATCATAGACGGCTGAATCTGAATGTCGGTTTTATATCGGATCAGGGATAAGCGTCCCGGTGCCATGGGGTACAATCATTTTAACATGAGATCCCTGTCAGTGGCTGCTCCACGTTTTAAATCCATTCATCATTATCTTGCCTCAAAATCCGGGATGCGATATAAACACCCATCACAAATTATTGGATGTTCGATGAAAAAGAAACCCGGCAGTCAGGCAAAACTGAAAAAACATGTATTAGAACAAGGCCTTTGCACCGGTTGCGGGGCCTGTGTCAGTCTTTGCCCTTATCAGGTCATTTATTCCGACCGGACAATTCAGCTCTTTGACTGCGATCTGCCAGACGGCAAGTGTGACGCTTTTTGCCCCCGGACGCCCGCCGACTATGTGAAAATGCGGGAAAGTCTCTTTGATGTCAGCGATCTGACGCCGGAAATCGGGGCGGTGAAAGGTTATTATTTATCGCGGGCCGCCGATCCGGCATTGCGCGCGAAAGCCCAGCATGGCGGCACGGTCACAGCGCTTCTGGAGCTGGCGACAGCCGAAGGCTTGATTGATTCCGCCATTGTTTCTTCGCGCACTGAACAATTGGAGCAGGAAGGCAGACTGGTCGAAGATAAAAGTCAATTGCGCGAACATGCCGGGAGTATGTTTACCGTATCGCCGACAGTCGCCGCTTTCAATCGGCTGACGGGTGACGACGTGAAAAAAGTCGGCATCGTGGCGACATCCTGTCAGGCTTTGGCTCTGGCAAAAATGAAGTCGGCAAAAATATCCGGTTATACCAGGGCCGAATCGATCGGTCTGGTCATCGGCCTATTTTGCGGCTGGACGCTTTCGATGGAAAGATTTCAGAACCTTCTTAGACAATATCAGGTGTTTCCTGATGCGCTCACCGGAATGGATATCCCGGCGGGAAAAAATATTCTGCAGCTTTACGCGAATGAATCTGTTGTGTCCGTGCCGATGGCCGAGGTGGATGCCTGTGTTCGGACGGCCTGCCGGTATTGCGTTGACAGCACGGCGGAATTTGCCGATCTGTCCGTCGGCGCGGCGCGTTTCGGCGGTGACGGCGATGAGATGCGCGGCTGGAACCAGATGGTTGTGCGCTCTCGTCGCGGAAAAGATTTGCTGGAAATTGCTGTAGCCAGAGGCGTACTGGAAATTCGCGAAGCACCCCCACAGGCGCTGCAGGAATTGAAAAACGCCGCGGTGGAAAAAAAGAAAAAAGCGTTAAAAAATATTGTTGAGAAAAGCGGATCGGTGAAGAATCTTTTGTATCTGAACACCAACGATCCGGTATTAAAGAAATATTTAAAATGATTGCTGGGAACGGTCTTGGAAGGGAGTCTCCTTACGAGATACGAGCAAAGAACGACGAGATACGAATAACGAGATACATATGACCAAATTATTGTCACCGGCCAAATCAAAGGTTTTATTCCTAGGGAACGAAGCCATCGCACGCGGCGCCCTGGAAGCAGGTGTTGCCGTGGCTACCGGCTATCCGGGAACGCCGTCTTCCGAAGTGATCGAGTCGCTGGCTCCCGTTGCCTCCCAACGAAACCTGTATGTGGAATGGTCGGTCAACGAGAAAGTGGCCCTCGAAGTAGCCGCCGCCGCATCCTTTGCCGGACTGCGGTCTATGGCCGTCATGAAACAAAACGGCGTGAATGTGGCCTCGGATTTCCTTCTGCATTTGACCGCGTCGGGAACGCGCGGGGGGCTGGTGCTGGTTTCCTGTGAAGATCCGGGCGCGCTCTCCAGTGTCAACGAAGGGGAATCGCGCTATTTCGCGCGGATGCTGGAAATGCCGCTTCTGGAACCGGCCGATTTTCAGGAAGCAAAAGACCTGACAAAGTGGGCGTTTGAACTGTCGGAGCAAATCGGCAACGTCGTGATGCTGCGCTCGGTCACGCGCATGTCGCACGCGAGCGGCAATGTGATTTGCGGGAAGCTGCCCGCCAAATCCAGGCGGGCCAGGTTTGAATATGACGGTTCGGTGATGGATTCGCAAACCGGGCCGATGATCAGCACGCCGGTTGTGGCCAAACACGTGCTGCATCAGCAAAAGCTCAAAAAGGTTGAGGCGCTCTTTGAAAAGAGTCCTTTCAATCGATATATCGGTGCGGCGAAACCGGATCTGATCTTGATCACCAGCAGCGCCTGTTTTCTTTATGCCCGGGAAGCTGTTGAGATGCTGGGGTTGCAAAAGCGTGTCGGAATTTTAAAGCTGGGGACGACCTGGCCGCTACCGCCCGGACTGCTTGAAAAAAATCTGAAAAGAACAAAAAAGATTTTGATTGTCGAAGAAGTCATGCCGTTTCTGGAAGAAAACGTGAAGGTTCTGGCTTCAGAAATGGCTCGCCGGATCGGCTTGAAAACATTCTTCGGCAAATGCGATGAAACGCTGCCTGCCGCGGGTGAGTTGAATCCGGATATTGTGGCCGGCGCGCTTTGTAAAATTCTGAAGGTGAAACGCAAGGCGCTTTCCGCTGACTATCTGCGAGAAGTTCAGAAAGCGGCAGCCCTGGTTCCCGCGCGGGAACAGACATTTTGCGCCGGTTGCCCGCACCGCGCGTCGTTCTGGAATATTCACAATGCCATTGCCCTCGACGGTCGCAAAGGGTTTGTCTGTGGCGACATCGGCTGCTATTCGATGGCGGCACTCTCGCCCGCGACAGGCTACAACACCATGCCCACGCTCCATTCCATGGGGTCCGGTACGGGACTGGCGAGCGGCTTTGCCAAACTGGCTCAATTCGGCCTGGATAAACCTATTCTCACGGTCTGCGGCGATTCCACGTTTTATCATGCGGTGATTCCAGCCCTGATTAACGCGCAGCATAACCGGGCGGACATTACCTTTATCGTGCTGGACAACGCGGGCACCGCCATGACGGGATTCCAGCCGCATCCGGGTCTCGCGGTAAGCGCGCTGAAAGAAGCGGTTCCCGCCGTGGACATTGCGGCTATCTGTACTGCTATCGGGGCGAAAGTGGCGGTGAGTGATCCATTTGATCTGACGACCACCGGCAAAATTCTTACGTCGTTTCTGGCGGACAAAGGATCGGTCAAGGTGCTGATTCTTCGTCAGGCCTGCGCGCTCAGTCCTGAAAAGAAAGGCAAAAAAACATTTGACGTGAAGGTGGATGAAACCCTTTGCCTGGGCGATGCCTGCGGCTGCAACCGCCTGTGCACACGGATTTTCCGCTGCCCGGCGCTGACCTGGGACCGGGCCAAAAAGAAGGCGGTGGTCGATGAGGTGATCTGCGCCGGCTGCGGTGTCTGCGCCTCGATCTGTCCGCAAAAGGCCATTTTGAAGACGGAGGCTGCCCCCTGATATGAAAAAGCAGATCCTTGCGAAGACAAAGAACCTGATCCTCACCGGCGTCGGCGGCCAGGGCAACGTGATGGCGTCGCGAACGCTGGCCGGCATGCTGGTGGATGCGGGTTATGTCGTTACCATTGGCGAGACGTTCGGCATGTCTCAGCGCGGCGGTTCGGTGATGAGCCATCTGCGCATATCGCCCGATTCGGTGAAAAGTCCGCAGATTCCACGCGGCGGGGCGGATGTGATCGTAGCGCTGGAGCCCCTGGAAGCATTGCGCGTTCTCACGGTTTACGGCAATCCGCAGGTCTATGTGTTATCCAACTCGCGTCCCGTTTATCCCATTGGCGTGATTACAGGTGAGCTCGGTTATCCCTCGAATGAAACGATCCGGGCGCAATTTGACCTGTTATCCGCTTCGTCGTGGATGATTGACGCGACCTCCGTCGGGCGTAAGCTGGGTAATCCCGTATTAAGCAATATTGTCATGATCGGCGCGCTGGCTCAAACAGGTCTTCTGCCTTTTGACCGCCGGATGTTTGAAAAAGAAATAAAAAAAACGCTTTCGGCGGATAAATGCAACCTAAACCTAAAGGCTTTTGACGCCGGCGCCCTTATGCTAAATAATGGTTGACGACGCCTTATTGAAGCTTATATTACAACTCCTACAACACGACTGAGGTGAATTTTCATGACGGATATTTATTCAGCGATCAAAATCAGCGAACATGTTTACTGGGTGGGTGCCATTGACTGGTCCATCCGCGATTTCCATGGTTACACCACGCCGCATGGCAGTACCTACAACGCCTATCTGGTCATGGCGGATAAAATCACATTAATCGACACGGTCAAAGCGCCGTTTATGGATGAAATGTTGGCCCGCATCGCTTCCGTGGTGGATCCCTCAAAGATCGACTATATTGTCTCCAATCATTCCGAACAGGATCATTCCGGCTGCCTTTTGAAAGTGATTGATCGGGTAAAGCCCGAAAAAGTTTTCGCGTCAACCATGGGCGTCAAAACCCTGAAGGATATTTTCCACGATGATTATAACATCCTGCCGGTTAAAGACAGTGAGGCGCTTTCCCT
>CAZDYR010000078.1:8105-8730 GCA_964509625.1 uncultured Smithella sp.
ATTCAGACCGTCAAGGACGGTGAAACCCTGTCTCTGGGGAATATGGATTTGAAATTTATGGAAACCCGGATGATTCACTGGCCGGATTCCATGTTTTCGTATCTGGAAAAAGACGGCGTGCTGTTTTCCCAGGACGCCTTTGGCATGCATTTGGCCACGTTTGAACGTTTTGCCGACGAGCTGCCAATCGATATGCTGGAATACGAAGCGGCGACCTATTACGCCAACATCGTTTTGCCCTACTCGCCGGTGGTTCTCAAAACGCTGGAGAAGGTAGCGGCGACGGGCTGGGCAATTAGAGTCTTCGCGCCGGATCATGGTCCAGTGTGGCGCAAGGATTTAGGATTTATCCTTAACCTGTACAAAAAATGGGCCGCGCAGAAACCGGCGAATAAAGCCGTTGTTGTTTACGCCACGATGTGGCATTCCACGGAAATGATGGCCAAAGCCATCGCGGAATCTATGGCCGCCGCAGGCGTGCGGGTGAAAATTCTTTCTATGAACGACGTGCATCGCAGCGAAGTGATCTACGAAGTGCTGGAAGCGGGCGCGTTGATTGTCGGGTCGCCCACGCTCAACAACAATATGTTGCCGCAGATGGCGGACGTGATGACCTATATGAAAG
>CAZDYR010000079.1:0-8726 GCA_964509625.1 uncultured Smithella sp.
TTAAGCGACAGACAAAAACGGGAAATCTATGATCAATACGGCCATGCCGGTTTGAACAGTGCCGGCTTTCAGGGCTTCAGCGGCTTTGATGATGTGTTTTCCAATTTTGGTGATATTTTTGAAGATGTATTCGGTTTTGGACGCCAGCGGGGCCGCGGGCGAACAAGGCAGGCAGCCCGTGCCGGTGCAGATTTGCGTTACGACCTGAAGATATCCTTTATGGACGCGGCCTTCGGATTGACCACCACAATCGATCTGGAAAAACTCTATACCTGCCATGAATGTGACGGTTCGGGAGCCGCGCCCGGCACCTCCCCCGCCACCTGTCCAACCTGCCACGGAAGAGGCCAGGTTCTGCAGTCAAGCGGTTTTTTTACCATCAGCTCCACCTGTCCCCATTGCCACGGTCACGGCAAGTATATCGCCAAACCCTGCCGCAACTGCCGCGGCACGGGTAAAGAACAACAGCGTAAAACCGTTGAGCTGAAAATCCCCGCCGGTGTGGAAACCGGTTCCCGGCTGCGTCTGCGCGGTGAAGGCGAAGCGGGAGATCAAGGCGCCCCGAGCGGTGATCTCTATGTTTTTCTCCAGGTGGAAGAACATGATTTTTTTGTCCGATCGGACGATGATGTGATCTGCCGCGTTCCCATCTCTTTTGTTCAGGCCGCGCTCGGCGCGACCATTGACGTGCCGACTTTAAAAGATACGGAAAAAATTAAAATCCCCAGAGGAACACAAACAGGGCAGACATTCCACCTCAAGAGCAAAGGCATCCCTCATCTGCAGGGGTACGGGCGGGGCGATCAGATCATTGAAGTGGTTGTCGAGATTCCAAGAGAGTTGACAAAAAAGCAGGAAGAACTCCTCAGGGAATTTGAAAAGCTCCGGTCATAACGCCCGGGACATAATAGGGTTGCAATCCCTCCTGCAATATGTTTTAAAATGGCCAAATCGAACGGTTTGGAGGAATAAAACATGAAAAGCAAACCCTATCGCTTTATCGTCTGTCTGTTTGCCCTTTTTCTTTTTTCCGGTTGCGCCACGGCCCTGGTCGTAGGCACGGCGGCAGTCGGCGCCGGCACGGGAACTTACCTTTATGTGAATGGTGAACTTAAAGCGGACTACTTCGCTTCTTTTGAGCAGGTCTGGAGCGCCTGCGAGAAAACAGTCGCCGATATGCGCGGTACGGAAGTTCAGCCCGCGAAGGAAATCGCCCAGGGTAAAATCACGGCGTTAATTAATGACGAAAAGGTGAAGATTGACGTAATCTACCGGGCAAAAAATCAAACCTCCGTTTCTATTCGTGTGGGCCTGTTTGGGAATAAATTGTCGTCCCAGCTTCTTCATGACAAAATTGCCATACACCTGGCCAAAATTTAATCCCCCGCCGCGAGGTGGTTCTCTGACGACTAAAATAAAGGCCCGGGCTTGGCATTTTCATGAATAAGAAACTTCTTTTCGGTATTTTACTCGGCGTTGTTCTGATTTATTTCTCTGTCCGGGATATCCATTTCAATGAAACGTTCTCCCATATAAAAAACATCCGCCTCGGCTATGCGGCTGGGTCTCTTTTTTTTATCGTCGTCATGCAGGCTTTGCGATCGTACCGGTGGGGCGTGATCCTGCAACCACTGGAAACAATCAATCAGCTGACGCTTTTTTCCGTAACAAATGTCGGTTTTCTGGCGATCGCCGCGATCCCCGCCCGCATTGGCGAGCTGGCCAGGCCTTATCTGATCGCAAAAAAAAGCCACATTAAAATGTCTTCAGCGCTGGGCACCGTTGTTGTGGAGCGTGTCCTGGACAGCGCAGCGGTGCTGACCATGACGATCGCCGTCCTCATGCTGTATGACTTACCGCCCTGGATGATTCGATCGGGCATTGTTTTTTTCATTGTGACGATGTTGATCATTGCCTGCATGATCGGACTCGTCTGGCGCAGAGAGGCTGCCGTTCAAATCATTGACCGTCTTCTGTGTCGCCTGCCCGGTCGACTGGCCGAAAAAGTTAATGACGTCATCCACCATTTTATTGACGGAGTTGGGGTCATCACGGATGTTAAAAGGCTTCTTTACCTGCTGTTTTTATCAGCTCTGGTCTGGCTTGTGGATGTCGCCGCGATTTACGCACTGCTGGTCGCTTTCGGCTTTCAGATGCCGATCCTGGCGGCGTTTATCCTCATGATTATCTTAATCGCAGGCATTGCCATCCCCACGGCCCCCGGATTCATCGGCAACTGGCATTTTGCCTGTATTCTCGGATTGAGTTTATTTGGCATTGCCAAAACGGAAGCGCTTTCCTTTGCCCTTGTCTATCACTTCCTGTCCATGGCCGTTGTCATTGTTTTGGGCGCCGCCTCGCTGCCCTTCAACAAATTTTCCATTTCGGAAATGACGAAACAAATGAAGGCACAAGGATAAAGGCAAAAGGACAAAGAATGAAAAGACCTGAGGCAGATGCCTTCAGCCTTCAGCCTTGAACCTTTACCCTTATTCTTTTGTTACCACCTTGAGTGCTTTGAGTTTTTTGTGCAGATTGCTTCGTTCCAGACCGATGGCTTCCGCTGTTTTGGAAATGTTGCCGTCAAATTCTTCAAGTTTCTTAATGATAAACTGTCTTTCAAAATCAAGCCGGGCGTCCCTTAAGGAATCACTGACCATGGGCGATTCCGGCGCCAGGAGACTTTGTTCCGTTTTGACATTGAGTTCCGGAATATCATCCGCCTTAATTTCGTTGGACGGTGTGAGAATGATCAGTCTTTCGACAATATTTTTCAGTTCGCGGACATTCCCGGGCCAGTCGTGCGTCATTAGCTTCTCCATCGCGCCACCATTCAGAATTTTCGGCTGCTGACCCTCCTTTGCGGCAAAGTCCTGAAGAAAGCGCTCGGCCAGAAAAGGAATATCTTCTTTTCTGTCCCTGAGCGGCGGCACCCGAAGCGGAATAACATGCAGGCGATAGTACAGGTCCTGCCGGAAGCGCCCGGCTTCCATTTCTGTTTCCAGATCCTTATTGGTCGCGGCAAGAACCCTGACATCCATATCAATGACCCGATTGCCGCCCACTCTCTCGAATTTCTTCTCCTGCAGAATTCTTAAAATTTTAGCCTGCGCCTTGAGGCTCATGTCCGCAACTTCATCAAGGAAAATAGTTCCCTCATGCGCCAGATCAAATTTGCCGCGCTTTTTTTCGGTTGCGCCGGTAAAGGCGCCTTTTTCATGGCCGAATAATTCACTCTCAATCAGTTCCTCGGGGATCGCCGCACAGTTGACTTCCACAATCGGCTTGTGCGACCGGCGGCTTAAATGATGAATGGAACGCGCCACGAGTTCCTTCCCCGTTCCGTTTTCTCCCATGATCAGAATCCACGCGTTGGTCGGCGCGACAATCCCGATCATCTCCTTGAGCTCGGTAATCGCCGCGCTCGTGCCGGTCAGCTCGTACTGATGCGACACTTTTTGTTTTAATAAAATATTTTCTTCTTCCAGACGGACAACGTTCAGCGCGTTTCCCACCAGAATAATCACCCGCTCCAGCGACAGGGGTTTTTCAATGAAATCAAAAGCACCGAGCTTGGTTGCTTTCACGGCTGTTTCAATGGTGCCGTGTCCGGACATCATAATGATCAGCACATTCGGATGGGCGGCATGAATCGCTTTCAGCGTCTCCAGGCCATCCATGCCCGGCAGCCAGATGTCCAGCAGGACAAGCTGAGGCATCTCTTCCGCCACGATTTTAATGGCTTCCTCGCCGCTTCCCGCCACCAGGACCTGATAGCCTTCGTCCTCCAGAATCGCTTTCAGCGACTGACAAATGCTGGCTTCATCATCAACAACAAGAATCGTTTCGTTCATAGGATTCACTCATTTCGTGTTACTTTATAAATTAAACTTCGGAAACGGGCAACTGAAAAGATACAATCGTTCCCGTGGGATAGTTGTCGCCGACAGTGACCTGGCCTTTATGGTCCGATATAATCGAACTGACAATGGCCAGCCCGAGACCCGTTCCTGATTTCTTGGTTGAAAAATACGGCTCAAACACTTTGCGTTTGTAACTGGCCGGCACGCCGGCGCCGTCGTCGGCAACGGCAACCGTCACTTTTTTGTGCGCCTCGTCGTACCGGACGATTACGCCGATATGTCCCGATTTTTTATTGAGCGACGCCACGGCATTGTCCAGCAGATTGATCATGACGCGATTGATCTGCTCGGCGTCCAGATTAAACCGGGGCAGATTTTCGGCCGGACTGTATTCAAAGATGATATCCTTGTGCGCGTCCGTAAAAAGCGTCACGGCGTCGGACACCACCGCGTTGAGATCGTTGGGGGCCAATGTTGTCACGGGCATGCGGGCGTAACGGGAGAATTCGTTGACGAGGTTTTTGAGCACTTCCACCTGATCGATAATCGTCTGCGTGCATTCCCTGAAGACCGAACCTTCTTCCCCCAGCTTGTCCCCGTATTTGCGCTGAAGCCTTTGCGCGGAAAGCTGGACGGGCGTGAGCGGATTTTTTATTTCGTGGGCCATGCGTCGGGCCACTTCCCGCCATGCCGCGGCGCGTTCCGCCTTTTGCAGTTCCGTCAGATCTTCAAACACCACAACAATACCTGAATCGTTGCCCTCTTCATCTTCAATCGTCGTCAAGGTCAGCAGGATCGTTAAGGCTTTGTCCCGCAGGGTCAGCTCCAGCTGTTTTTCCAGAATCCGTTCGCGGTTTTCTTTCATTTCCAGCAGGAAGGAATCCACCAGAGCAAGATGTTCATCAAGTAAAAGCCCGCGATAATTCCGGAAGAGAAACTGAGAAGCGTCAATTTCGAACATGGCCTCCGCGGCCCGGTTGATCGTTGTGATCATTCCATTTCTATCAACGGATATGATCCCCGCCGACACATTACGCAAAACGGCAGCCATATATTTGCGCCGTTCTTCAAGAGATATATTGGCCTCAATGAGGCTTGTTTTGCTTTTTTGCAAATCATCGGTCATGGAATTGAAGGATTTGACCAGAAGACCGATTTCATCGTCAGCCTCGACATCAATGCGGCTGTCCAGATCCCCCTGGGTGATCCGGTTGGTTGCCGTTACGAGGTCCTGAATCGGATTTGTAATGCTCTTGGACAGCGACAGGCCGAACCACGTAGCCAGAAAGATGATCACCAGCGTGACAATGGACATGATAAATATGTAATTGAATTTGATCGGATTCTTCAGATACTTGATCTGCCCGTACTGTTCGGAGGCATCGGCAATGCTGCGCAGCTTATCCACAAACCCCTGCGGAACCCCGTAGCTGATGGATACACGGCCGATGACTTCCGTGGGAACCGCGTAAGAGAAAACGGGCGCGACGCCTACGATCGCTTCGCCGGTGCTGGTGGGAACGACGGTCGATACTTCCTTGCCTAAATAGACGTCTTCCAGCATTTTGGGCGACAGTTCAACGGATGTTAACGAGGGATTTTCAGCATCGGTAAACACAACGCTTTTTCCCGCAAAATCAAAGTAGGCTTCCAGTCTGCCAACCTTGTAATTCTTTTGGCGCTGAGAAAGAAGACTGTTGAGATAATCAGCCTTATCATCTTCATAAAGACGGTTTTTGGTGATATCCGCGCTGATTTGACGGGCGTTAAATTTGGCCAGTTCTTCCCCCTGGGCATAATACACCTGGGCCACTTCCAGTGATCTCGTTAAAGCATCACCAATCTTGATGTTGAACCAGAATTCTATGGAGTAAGAAAGAAAATTAATGGCAAACAGAAAAAGCAAGATGGTCGGCACGAGTGACAGACCGACAAACGCGGCGACCAGCTTGGTGCGAAGTTTGGAGCCGATAACGCCTTTACGGCGCTCGGAAAACAGCTTAAAAACGTTGCGTACAATCAGAAAAATGAGCAGCAGGATCAGAATGATGCTGATGCTGGTCAGCCCATACACCAGAATGTTGGCGGATATCGGCAGTTCCTTGCGCGAAGAAAGCTGGCTGGCCACGATTGTAAAAACAATCGCCATCACACCGACGACCAGCATGATAATCAATTCACGCCGGCGCTTTCTTAGTTCCCGCTCGTCCAGGTAGGCTCTTCTGGTTTTTTTTTTGATCTTCATCCGTCTACGGGTCGGCCTTCCATCAGAATGAAAAAACAACCATCAATAGGAAAATCTCATTTTATATAAGGGCGTTTCAAAATCCCACAATGAAACAAAGAACAGGACATACTCCATATTGAAAGGCAAACTCACTTTATCAATTTTAACTTTGATCTGCACCTGATATTTATTGCCCCTGGATAAATAAGAGAGAGGGATCACGGAAATGCCGTTTAAGTCCGCCATGGCTTTCTGCGCGCTTTCAAAATCCTGAAAGATGACCGGCTGGCCGGCACCGTTTGTGATAATGGAAAAGGTTTTTTTCAGATTGTCATATTTAATGGTGCGTTGGACTGCTTTGCTGACAACGTGCTTGTCCCACAGAGGAGATCTTTCCTGATAGACATCCAAATGAAGCGTGAACACGGCGGGCACTCCGGCCAAGATGGCGGACTCCATCTCGGTTTTAAAACAGTCTACCAGCCTGGCGTAGAGCAGCACGTTTTTATTGTTACTGGTTATTAAAATATCAACCATACGGGGTGCAACATCCGCGCTCACCCTGACCACGCCGGAAACCAATACCGTCATGATGAGCAAGCCGATGTAAAACACTCGCCGCGAAAATCCGATCCTATTTTTCATATCCGTCTTTTTCTTTCCAGGAGGATCAGGTCTTTTCCTTCTGAAAATTTCATTCTGAGCCGGGGGCGGGCGGATAATCCTTATGCCGAAGGCCGCATCGCTTCAGGCGATGGCACAACAGCCGTGAAAACCGCGCGCGCTTAAATTCATGGAAAAATATCTTAGGTAACCTATCGATAAAAATCAAGGTTAATTTAGAAGGCCTTTAAAAGGCATGGATGATTTTGTCGGGATATCAAGCCTGGGCGGCATCCAGGATTGTGAAGGATGGAATCTTACAGGACGGAAATTCCGTCGATTGCTTCTGATCGTATTCCGTGATGATTTCCCAGCTGTTCTCCTGGCGCATCAATTCACGCAATAAAAGATTGTTCAGCCGATGACCCGATTTATACGCCACAAAATGACCGATAATCGGCATGCCCAGTAAAAACAAATCACCGATGGCGTCCAGGATTTTATGTTTGACGAATTCATCCGGCGTCCGCAGCCCGTCTTTGTTGATGATTCTTTCATCGTCGAGAATGATCACATTATCCAGCGATCCGCCCAGCCCCAGCCCCTTGGCCTGCAGGAATTCAACTTCCTTTAAGAAACCAAACGTTCTTGCGCTGCAAATGTCGGCCTCATAGTTCCTGTCGGAAAAGATAATACTGTACGATTGCCTGCCGATAGCCCGGTGAGCAAAATCAATATCGTAGGTAATTTTAAATTCATCAGAAGGCAGCAGCGTGGCGACGCCCTCCCCCTCTTTTACGGAAACCGGTTTCTTTATAATCAGCATCTTTTTTGATACGCCCTGCGTCTTGGTGCCCACTTTCTTGAGCATGTTGACAAACGGCAGCGCACTACCGTCCATGATCGGCACTTCAAAAGAATCCAGCTCGATAACGGCGTTATCAAGCCCCATCCCGCTGAAAGCCGATAAGATATGCTCAACGGTGGACACTGAAACACCGTCATATCCCAGAGATGTAGCCAGGGTTGTGTCACAAACCATTTTATAGTCGGCCGGAATCGGCCTGGCTTGGGGCAGATCTTTACGGATGAAAATAATGCCGGTATCAGCGGGCGCCGGTTTGATCTTCATATTGACCTTGCGGCCGGTATGCAAACCGATACTTGAGCAAAGTATTTCCTTTTTTAGTGTTCTCTGTAAATGCATATATAACCTTTTTTTGGACTGAGACTTACCACAGCAATAATTATACCAAATACAGACACTTAAGCTATTTATCTAAATATATGCATTCATTAATAATTTTTTAATGATGTTCCATTGGATTGTTCCTGATCGGCTTTTTGTGTGTCTGAAACGACACACAAAAATAAAAAAGAGGACATGCTGCGGATACCAAAGATTTACTTGCAGAATCTTTCTTTTTCGCTGTAGACGCAGCCGCAATACGGCTGGCGATACATCTCCATTTCTCTGGAAATTCTGACACCCTCATTCCAGCCTTCACGGAAATCCTGATAAAAGAACGGAATACCCGTCTGATGAGAGAGCGCCTCTCCAATCTGACGGATCAGATCATGTTTCTGGTAACGGCTGTAAAGCAGTGTGGACGTAAACGCATCATATTTTTCTTTTTTCGCCTCTTCGGCGGTTTGCTTTAAGCGATCCGTCAGACAGTAAACGCATCGCTCTTCAGGCCGGGAGGCCACATGACTCAAAAATTCTTCCAGAAGATAAGATTTCATCCAAATCACATTTAACAGGATTTTTTCAGCATAGTTTCGAAGGGTTTCCTGACGGCGTGAATATTCCTGATAGGGATGGATATTGGGATTATAAAAGAAACCCGTGACGTCATGGCCGTGCGTCCGCAACTCCTTGAGCGGATAAATCGTGCAGGGTCCGCAGCAGATATGCATGAGCAGTCTCATAAAAATGGTCCTGAATCAAAATAATTCTTTTTGAGCGCCTGATGAAGCAAGCCCGAAATGGGCATAGGCCTTTGGACACGCCACACGGCCGCGCGCCGTCC
>CAZDYR010000080.1:0-8722 GCA_964509625.1 uncultured Smithella sp.
GCGGGTGGAAATGCCGCCGATGGCGCCGAAATGCTTATCAATGTAAAGGCCCATATTTCTCAGAGCCTCTTGCGCCGCGTCGTATCCCACCTGGCCTATCAGGGTGTTGAGTTCTTTGAGGCTGAAGACGACAACGCAATAAGGTTCTTCAGATTTTCTTCTTTTGAGCTGAAGATGGTTCAGTACACCAAACTGACGCTTCGTGTAAAGGCCTGTTAATTCCTTCTGCAGGGCTTCCAGACTGCTGATGACTTCATCCATAAACGGGTGGTCGAAGTTTTCCAGTTCTACGGGTGTTCCCTGAAAAACAATCCGGCGGTCGTAAAGAGCCAGGATGCGGTTGGAGATGAAATAGACATCCGGGATTTCGTGGCTGACAAGAATGGCCGTGAAATTTAATTTTTTCTGGTATTGGGCGATCATGCTCAGAATCGCGTTTTTCCGTACGGGATCCTGCCCGGTGGTGGGCTCGTCAAAAAGAACAATTTGCGGATCGGTGATCAGCGCCCGGGCGAGCGCGGCGCGTTTTTGCATGCCGCCGGAAAGCTCCGACGGATATTTATGGATCGCCTCGGTCAGCTCTGTCTGCTTGACTCTGGCCATGACCTTGCGGTCGATCGCCATCTTCTTCAAATTGGTTGTTTCCCTGAGCGGCAGCGCGATATTGTCATAGACCGTCATGGAGTCAAACAGCGCGTTGCCCTGAAACATGTAGCTGATCTGCGCGAACGACGCTGCGATCTCCTGCTTGGTCATCTCCGCGATCGGTTTGCCCCGGAAATAGATGGCGCCTTCGTCCGGCTGGATCAGCCCGATGATGTGCTTCAGCATCACGCTTTTACCCGAGCCGGAAAGTCCGATAATCGTCGTGACCTGCCCCTCGTAGATCTGCAGATTCACGCGGTCGAGCACGGTTTTACTGCCGAAGCGCTTGGTGACGTTTTTAAATTCAATCAGTGGCGTTTCCATTTTTTATACCAGCAATGAAGTGACGACGTAGTCGGAAACCAGAATCAGCACGCAGGACGTCACCACCGCCGCCGTCGTCGCCAGGCCGACCGCCTGAGCGCCGTGGCTGTCCTTGCGCATATGGGCAAAATATCCCTGGTAACAGCAAACCGTGGCGACAATGACGGCGAAGACGATCGATTTAACAAATCCGTTGGTGATGTCGCTCAAGACCACATAAGTCTGAATGCTGTGCAGGTAAACGCCGCCGTTCAATCCCAAAAGCACAACGGCGGAAATGTAGCCGCCCAGAATGCCGATCAGGTCAAACACGGCGGTCAGGAGCGGAAAGCTGATGATGGCCGCGGCAACTTTCGGGCTGATGAGGTAGCGGATGGGGTTGACCCGCATGGTGGTGAGGGCGTCAATCTGTTCGCTGATGCGCTGGATGCCGATCTCGGCCGTGATGGCGGAACCGGCCCGGGCCGTGATCATAATGGCCGTGAGCACCGGCCCCAGTTCCATAATGAGCGAAAGGGAGACAAGCGATCCGACAGCGCCGGACGCGCCGAACTGGACCAGCGCGTGATATGATTGCAGTCCCAGGACCATGCCGGTGAACAGGCTGACCAGCATGATGATGGTGATGGACCTGGCGCCGATGTAATAGGTCTGCTGGACGATTTTAGGAAGCTGTTTGCGCCCGATAATTCTCGCCAGCGCCAGGGAAAGAAAGATGGTTGCCGCTCCCATGCTGTTGACCCAGCCGATAACCGTACGGCCGACAAGAGCAAAGGGCCGCAAAACCTTTGAGCCCGGCTCTTCATTGAGGCCATTTTCATTTTCAGTCCGACTGTCCGCGGTAATCTCCATCAGCGATATCCATTATATTATTGTTGTGATCAATCAAACATCTCCGCAAGCTGTCGGTGTACAAAATCAACGTCATTATATCGCAGCAAGCAAAGGAGAATTAAGGCTCGTCCCGCTGAAGCGGGATCAACGTCGGCGGATATTAGCATCGGCAAATTCGTTTGACAAGAAATTCCTTCTGCGAGGGAAAAAATAAAAAAAGATCAACAAATTAGGATATTTTTCATCATCCGGCATTTTTTCTAACCGGTGTCTTCCATGATATTGACAGCGCGGGATAAAATGGCTATATTACCCGCAAATGATCGGAAATGATCAATAAATTAAGGTGTTTTTATGATTCGCTGTTTTAACCGGGCGCAGATACCTGTTGCGGCCAGGGCGTTTAACGACGCGGAAAGACTGGTTTCCCGTCACTTTCGCCTGAGCGAGGACGATCTGCGCAAAAACAGGTATGACGTAAAAACCCTTGCATTTTTAGAGGAGCATGAAGTAAAAGACGGCGCGTTTGCGCATCTGTGCAAGTATGGTTACGAAAAGCCTGCCGGATTAAGTCCTGACGGCAGGGAGGGCTTTGATTTTTACCGGGTGTGCCTGCAGGACAACATCATTCTGGACGCGGTGGACCGGGCCAATTCTTTTATAAAATTCGCCCCTTTGATGCTGTACATCGCCGCCCATGAATTGATTCATGTGCTTCGGTTTGAAACCGGCGCCATTGATTTTAACGCGCCGCAGGAAGAAAAAGAACGGGAAGAAAAGATTGTTCACAACCTGACCCGGAGCGCTTTGCAGCCGGTAAGGCACAATGATCTGGACATTGTTTTAGACTGTTTTTCGAGTGAATTCTCGATCAGTGATTTATGTAATTAATTTTTTTGGAGGTTTACCTATGCCTATCTACGAATATCAGTGCAAAAAGTGCGGCAAACAATTTGAGGCGTTTCAGGGCATCACCGAGCCGGATTTGAAAACATGCAAGTTCTGCAAGGGGAAGGTCCATAAGATGATGTCGCTGTCATCCTTCAGCTTGAAGGGCACCGGCTGGTACGCGACGGACTACGCTGGCAAAAAGGCGCAGACCGCGAAACCCGCCAAGACGGAAACAACAGCCAGTGAAAGCACCTCAACGGCGTCGGAGGCGCCAACAACGGCATCCACCGGCAGTAAAGAGGATTAGTAAAATAATTCATTTCATAAAAAAGGCGGCTCACAAGGCCGCCTTTTTAGTGTCACCATCCTGGAAGTCTCGCTTTTGCATTTTCACATTTAATGCTACATAATCAAACATGGTCGAGGATCATCTGAAAAAGGGGGCCAAGAAACGGCTATAGAACAATCTTTATGCTTGATTAAAAGACGTTCGATTCTTGTAAAGTTGAGCAGGAAAGGAGCTGATCATGAATCGTATTGTTACCAAAGAAGATTACATCAAAAGTCTTAAGGATCTTCATCACACGGTTTTCTATAACGGCAAGCGGGTGGAAGACGTCACCGAGCATCCAGCCCTGAAGCCGCACATTAATTCCGCGGCCCTCACCTATGAACTGGCCGCGCAGCCTGAGCATGAAGATTTGTTAACAGCCACGTCTCATCTGACCGGAAAGAAAATTAACAGGTTTACCCATATTCATCAAAGTGTTGATGATCTGATTAAGAAGGTCCAGATGCTGCGTCTGATTGCCCATGAAACCGGTTCGTGCTTTCAGAGATGCGTGGGCTTTGACGCGCTCAATGCTTCTTACATGACCACTTATGACACGGATCAGAAACACAAAACAGATTATTTTGAACGATTTAAAAAGTATCTGATGCATGTTCAGGAGACCAACGTAATGGTTGTGGGAGGCATGACGGATCCGAAGGGTGACCGCTCCCTTTCTCCTTCCAGGCAGAGAGACCCGGATCTTTTTACACACATTGTTGAAAGGCGATCCGACGGCATTGTTATCCGCGGCGCAAAAGCGCATATGACGGGCGGTGTTAATTCCCATGAAATTCTTATTATGCCGACCCAGGCCATGAAGGAGGAAGACAAGGACTACGCCGTTTCCTGTGCGTTTCCGTTGAATGCTCCCGGTGTCACACTGATTTTCGGCCGCCAGACGAATGAAGAGCGGAAGCTGGAGTGCGGCATGGACGCCGGAAATCCGCTCTACGGTCTGGTCGGAGGGGAGGCCCTGATTGTTTTTGAAGATGTTTTTGTTCCCTGGGAGCGCGTTTTCATGTGCGGCGAATACGATATGGCCGGTTTGCTTGTCGAGCGTTTTGCCACGCTGCACCGCCAGAATTACGGTGGCTGCAAGGGCGGAGTATCCGACGTGCTGGTGGGCGCCACGGCGTTGGCGACGGAATATCAGGGGACGGCCGGAGCTTCTCATGTTAAGGAAAAACTGGCCGAGATGATTCATCTGGCCGAAACGATTTACAGCGGGTCCATCGCGTGCTCGGCCATGGGATACAAGACTCCGGCCGGATCTTATTATCCCGACCCGCTGCTGGCGAACACAACAAAGCACAACGTGACCCGCCATATTTACGAAATCGCCCGTCTGGCGCATGACATCGCCGGCGGCATTATCGCGACCATGCCGTTTCAGAGCGATCTGGAAAGCAGCGAAGTCGGGCGCTACGTGAAAAAATACCTTGCGGGTATCCAGGGAGTCAAGACCGAAGACCGTCTGAAGATCCTGAGGCTCATTGAAAATATGAGCGGCGGAACGGCGCTGGCTGAATCCATGCACGGCGCGGGTTCTCCGCAGTCACAGAAAGTCATGTACGGCAGACTGGGCAATCTGGATCAGAAAAAGAAATGGGCCAAAAAGATAGTCGGCATCGCCTGAAGCGGATTATTTAAAAAGCTGCGGGCGCAAGAAGAATAAATAAATATTATTGCGCCCCGTGCGGTTCTTGCAAAGAGAGCTATTTTCTCACCATGGCTTGTCAGGCAGGGTGAGGCCGCGCTTTTTCATGCTGAGGTAAAATACGCCTGCAGCTCCTTGCACAACTGTTCCGGGACGATCGGGCAGATGATTTCGTCGTGCAGTTTTTCAAAGTAATTCAGGTCGCTTGTGCCCAGAGGATTGATCTCGAAGCGCGGCACGATTTTCCCCTGCACCCAGAAGTTCTTGTCCGGCGTCATGGTCGCGTAGAGCGACAGATTGAAACTCATAAAGTTGTTGACATATAAATGGAGAAAGACCCGGGAAAGGCCCTGCAGCATTTCCTCCATATTGGCTTCCGTCAGATCAAAAAAAGACGTCTTTTCCCTGAAATAAAAATCGACTTCCCCCGCCATGCCTTTGGGTGAAAAAGCCGTCAGCCAGTAAATGGCGCCGGTGGCGGCAATGAAACGCTCGCGGGCTTCCTGCTCCAGCACCAGGAGATTTCGCCACAGGTTGCCGCCGCCGGAGGCCGCCGCGTAATTCTGCGCGCTGGCCAGCAGCCGCTGCACGAAGTTGGTTGGTTTTTTGCTCACGATCGTTTGCAGGTGCGGGTGGATCAGGCCGCCGCCGGAAGGCGGCATATAGTTCCAGTTGATCGAGCAGTACTGATACCCTCTCTGCATCTCGGCGATGCGGTAAAAATAATCACGGCAGACGGCAAAGCCGTCGCGCATCGTGTCCGGCGTCAGCTGATCCAGGGGGGTGAAATGGCGTGACGAAAAGATGGCCACGGTGTTGGTCGCGTCATACGGGAACGCGTTAGGAAATAAAAAGGCGTTCCCTCTTTTGAATTTTCCGTCTCCGGTGATGTCCGGCGTGAAGTTCGGCGTCAGTTTGTCGAAAAGGTCCGGGCAAAACGGGCAGATCGAAGCCGGTGATTTTTCCAGGTATGCGTCCGTGTCGGGTTTCTGGGCCGGCCGGACCCGGTAGGGGAGAATGCGGCTGGCCACGCCGGTGGTCTCATCATAGCGCACTTCAATGGGCAGGTCTTTGGGCTGAAAGTTGTTAAAGGGGTTGAGGTAGCGTCCGGTGGTGTTCTCTTTATGGAATCCGATATCTCTCATGATTGATCCTTTTTAAGGTTTGCCCGCATTCGGGTCTTGACGCGTTTTGGCGCTTCTTCTCAGACATTGATTCAGAAAATGATCAACGCTTTGCTGCGATAAATCGCCTTTTAGTTCCGTTTTTAAAACATCCAGGGGGATTTCGACGCGGGCGGCGCTGCGGTGTCCGCCTCCCTGTCCGATGAGGCCGCAGGCGCTCTGGGCCATCGCGCCGCAGTCCTGGCGGTAGCCGTCGCCCCGGAAGATAATAATCAGCCTGTCGTTAACGATTCCCGCGACCACGACAAAATACGTGCCGATCATGCGCAGGTAGAAATCAGCCACCTGCACGCATACGTCCGGACTCTCCACGTGTCCCAGGAAACCGACACGCCGGCCGCGGTAATGGGTCATGTGATGGAAAGCGTGATCGAAATATTTCAGGTAGCTCAGCGGCGTCTGGTTAAGCTCAATGCGCCGGATCAGCCGCATGTTGGCGCGCCGGGAGTGATACGTGTAGGCGCGGATGTCTTCAGCCGCCGTATCGCGGTCGAAATTGTCCGTGTCGGTTTTGATGCCGTAAAGAAGCGCCGTGTGCAGATTGCGGGGAATGCGAATGCGGGCGCATAACAAATAGGATGTCAGAATCGTGGAAAGCGCTCCATACTGCGGCCGGATATCCGCGAACGCCGCCGTCCATTCGCCCTCGCGGGGGTGATGGTCAAAAACGATGGCCGGTTGAACGTGCGGGGACTGACTGCCGAAAAAAGAAGGCTGCGCGTCCACCAGCGCGGTCAGCCGGTAAGTGGCCGCATCCACCTGGTTCAGCAACCGGATATTGAGGCGCATGGCCCGGGCCAGTTCTCTGTTCTGCTGACGGCGGAAAGGTTCGGTCGCGGCAAACGAACAGTGGGACAGGCCTTTGGTTCGCCGCAGAATCTCCCGAAGCGCCATGGCCGAGGCAATGGCATCCGGGTCGGGGCTCCCGTACATCATAATCAGCAGCGAATCGTTGGGAAGCACCAGCTCGAGGAGCTTTTGTAAGTTCTGTTGCGTTTCATTTTTGAAGGCAAGAGATTCAAGTTTCATGATTTGCGCGATTTTGGCACATGTCGGATTTTTACGCCATCAAAATTTTCCCCGGATGTCCGCTGACCACTTCGCCCACCACGGCCGCGTCGGTGATTCCCGCCGCGCGCATGGTTTCCACAAGCGCCTGCGCTTTTTGCGCGGGCAGACTGAAGAACAAACCGCCGGCGGTTTGCGGGTCGAAGCAGACGTCAAAAATCCAGTCCGGGCAGGATGGCGCTTTTTCGACCTGGGTGATGCGGAAGTTGCGGTTGCGATACAGGCCGCCGGGAATAAGCCCGGTTTCGACAAGATCCCGGACGCCTTCGATGATCGGAATCGCGGATGAAAAGATATGCAGGCCGACATCGCTGTCTTCAATGGTTTCGCAGGCGTGTCCCAGAAAGCCGAATCCGGTAATGTCCGTGCAGGAGTGAATATCGCCCTCGGTCAGCATGATTTCAGAGGCTTTTTTGTTGAGTGTGGTCATGCAGGCAACGGCACGGGCAAGAAGTGCGTCATTTGCCGCGCCGGCCTTAAGCGCCGTGCTGATAATGCCCGTGCCCAGCGGTTTGGTCAGAATCAGTTTGTCGCCGGGTTTTGCTCCGCGATTGAACAGTACGCGGTCCGGATGAATGGTGCCGGTTACGGCGAGCCCGTATTTGATTTCGTTGTCTTCCACGCTGTGCCCGCCCATCAGCAATACGCCCGCCTCGCGCATTTTGTCCAGTCCGCCTCGCAGAACTTCCTTGAGCACGGATTTGTCCATGGTCTTGATCGGGAAGCAGACAATATTCATGGCGGTCAGTGGGGCGCCGCCCATCGCGTAAATATCATTGATGGCGTTTGCCGCGGCGATCTGGCCGAAGGTGAAGGGATCATCCACCGTCGGTGTGAAAAAATCCACCGTCTGCACCAGCGCCAGGTCGTCGGAAATTTTATACACGCCCGCGTCTTCCGCGTGTTCATATCCGGTCAGTAAACGGGGATCGGATATGAGCGGCAAATCGCTGAGAATGTCAGACAGGTCTCCCGGACCGATCTTACAGGCTCAACCCGCGCTCTGGACTGTTTCCGTTAGACGGATGGGCTTTTTTTCTTCCATGTTCCCTCAAAATGAAAATAAAAGTTTTGCCGCCTCCCGCTGAAGCGGCTTTTGATTTTTTAGCATAGAAGTCATGATTTTCCAACAGGTATTCGGGAACGGGGGAGTGTTCCGGTCCGGCTTTCCGGATGCTGTTTTTTGTTGCTTTATTTACGTCAATAAGTTTATAGAAAAAAACTGAAAAAAGGATGCGCGGAATGGCTATCAGATATTACAGCACCAATCGTCATGTGAAGAACGTCGCGGGGATTACGCCCTTTACCGGAAGCGTGTCTTTCAAAGAGGCGCTGCTTGCCGGGCAGGCCCCGGATGAAGGCCTTTTTATGCCCGACGCGATTCCGCGGCTGTCCATGGACGACATCATCGCGCTGAGAGACAAGCCTTACTGGCAGGCTGCCCTGCTGATTGGCGACGCTTTTTTGTCCGCAGAATTTCCATCCGCGGTGCTCGAAGCGATCGTCAAAGACGCCTACAATTATCCCGTGCCGCTGGAGGCGGTTTATCCGCGGGCGTTTGTCCTTAGGCTGGATCAGGGGCCCACGGCTTCCTTCAAGGATTTCGCGGCGCGGATGATGGCCCGTCTGATGAGCCACTGCCGGCCCGAAGGGGAGAGGCTCAACATCCTGGTGGCGACATCGGGCGACACGGGGAGCGCCGTGGGGGAGGCTTATAAAGGCGTCGCGGGGATTGACGTGACCATTTTATACCCCGCGGCGGAAGTGAGCCTGATGCAGAAAAAG
>CAZDYR010000081.1:0-8676 GCA_964509625.1 uncultured Smithella sp.
AGCTGTGTCATAAATTATATAAAATAAAGATGGATAAAAAACAATATGAAAATACCCCAAACCGTCAAAAAATAAACGTTCAAAGCATATAAATATACAGTGTGTCATAAAACCGACTGCTATTTTCAGTAAATACTATACTCTTCTTAAGTATTTTATTTTTTTGCCGAATAAAAAATTGAGTTATTATGACTCACGCTATTTGTGTGTTGTCTGAAAAAATTACGGACTAGAAAGCAATACGATCAGTTTCGAAAGAATTTATAAAGCTTATTGGCATGAGGATTGCTTTTACACTTAGACGGCGTTGTCGGCTGAAATGTTTCCAATTACAAAGACATAAGAAAAATGTGGAATTCTCCCGGGGTTGTGAACGCTGTAAAAAAGAGTTTAAAAAACATGTCCATGAACACTTATGAATTGAAAAACAGTGATTTTGAAAAAATCAGCCGTCTCGTTTACGAGCAGTGCGGTATTTATCTGCATGAAGGCAAAAAAGAACTTGTCAAGGCCCGACTGAGCAAGCGTCTGAGGGCGGGTAGTTACAAATCATTCACTGATTACTACCATTACGTCACGACAGACGAGGGGACGGAAGAGCTGGTTTCTATGATCGACTCTATCTCCACCAATTTGACCTCATTTTTTCGTGAAGCCTCTCATTTTGTAAGGCTGAAGCATATTATTCATTCCGCCTTGGAAAAAGCGGGCAAACAGGCGGGAAAAAACAGCTTCACCATCTGGTCCGCGGGATGTTCAACAGGTGAAGAACCATACACGCTGGCCATAACGTTTAGAGAAACCGCTGAAAATCATCCATTACAGGCATCTATCCTCGCAACAGATATTTCCACAAGGGTCTTAAAAGTGGCTGAGGCCGGTGTTTACGCGCAGGAAAAAACAAAGGGCATTCCGCCGGATGTTTTAAAAAAATATTTTCAGGTCGGGACGGGGCAATCCACAGGATACGTCCGTATCAAAAATGATCTGAAAAAAATGATTACTTTTAAACATTTTAATCTGATGGACGGATTTCAGGGCTGCAACGATTTCGATGTTATCTTCTGCCGCAATGTCATGATCTATTTTGATAAAAAAACCCAAAACACTCTGGTAAACAAGTTCTACGACGCGTTGAAAAGCGGCGGACATTTTTTTGTCGGCCATTCGGAAAGTTTAACCGGTTTAAAACATCAATTTGGCTATGTTGAACCCAGCGTATATGTGAAATGAATTATGGGCGATTTGATTGTCGGAATATCGGATATTAAGATCAGTAATGCTCCCAATGACGTGATTATAACCTATGCACTGGGTTCTTGCATCGGCATTTCCGTGTACGATCCGGTGGCCAAAGTGGGCGGACTGTTGCATTATATGCTGCCGGATTCCACGCTTGACGAGAAGAAGGCTAAGGATAATCCTGCCATGTTCGCAGATACCGGCATCCCGACGCTGTTTAAAGCCTGTTACAGTTTAGGGGCGGAAAAAAGAAGGATCATTGTCAAGGCGGCCGGCGGGGCCAGTATTCTTGACGATACCAATTTCTTCCGTATCGGACAGAAGAACATCATGGCCATGAGAAAAATATTCTGGAAAAATAATGTCATGATTGCCAGTGAAGACACGGGGGCGAACCATAATCGAACGGTTCGCCTGGACATGGCCACGGGCAAAACATTTGTCCGGACCTCGGGAGGTGAAATGAAAGAAATATGAAAGCAATCAATCGTATTCTTAAATCTATTGAGACCATTCCGGCGTTTCCGGCGACAGGCAACAAAGTTGCCCAAATGCTCAGCAAACCCGACTATTCGGTATTGCAGGTTGCCAATGTCATTAAGTATGATCCCTCCATCACGGCCAATATCCTCAAAATGGCCAATTCCGCTTATTTTGGTTCTCAGCATAAAATCAGTTCGATCAACGATGCCGTCATGTATCTGGGACAGAAGAACCTCCTGCGCGCGATACAAACGGCGGGAGTCTCAAAATATTATAAAAAAGGCGCATCCGGCTACTTTGATAAGGCCATGGATTTGTGGGAACACTCCGTTGCCGTTGCCTTGATGTCGCAGATCCTCTCCAAACAGATCACAGGAGACGAGGATACCACATTGTATACGGCATCGCTTCTGCATGATGTCGGGAAAATTATTATGGGTGAATTTGTTCGTGATGAATTGAAAAAGATCACGATGCTTGTTCAAGAACACGGCATGTCATTTCTGGAAGCGGAGGAAATGGTCCTTGGGATCAATCATGCGGATCTGGGCGGTAAAATTGCCGAACACTGGAACTTCCCCATAGAAATCCGTGATTCGATTGCTTATCATCATCGACCCGATTTGCTGGAGAAAGAAGATAAAATCATGCCGTGGATTGTTTACATGGCCGATGAGGCGTGTTTGATGATGGGCATCGGCAGTTCGGTGGAAGGACTGGCTCAGCGCGCGGTGGGCGCTCTGCTGAAGAAATTTAATTTAAAGATGAAAGATCTGGAAAAAAGCATGGTGATGTTGTCGGATGATTTGAATAATGCCCGGGATCTCATCAACATCATATAGTTTCAGAAAAGGAAGGAAACCTTATGTCATTCAATGTATTAATTGTGGATGATTCCAATGCCATGAGGGCTGTCATCAAAAAAGTTGTCGCCCTGTCCGGCTTTCAAATGGATAAATGCCTGGAAGCCGGAAACGGCAGGCAGGCCATGGAATTGCTTGCCGACCAATGGGTGGACGTGATCATTTCTGATATCAATATGCCGGAGGTCAACGGGCTGGAGTTGCTGGATCTGCTCGGTAAAAATGAAATCCTGAAAGAAATACCGGTCATCATGATTACGACGGAAGCTTCGGAACAGCGCATGAAGGAGGCGTTTGCGCGCGGGGCGAAAGGTTTTATCAAAAAACCTTTTCTGCCGGAAGAAATCAAAAAAGTTCTTTATGAAGTCATAGGAGTAGGGAAAGATGGGCAATACGAAGAAGATACAAGAAATGCTGATGAACTCGATTTTTGAAGTGTTCGAGAAAATGTTTTTCGTTTTTCTTGAACCCTTTGATGATGAAATCCAGTATGACATGATGACGTCTATTCAATTCAGCGGCCCTGTTAAGGGTGACATCAAGGCCTATTTATCCAGAGGAATCGCGAATGTCATGGTTGAAAACATGCTGGGACTGGAAACGAAAGATGTAACGGATAAAATGCGGGAGGATTGCGCTAAGGAAGCCCTGAATATGATTGCGGGTAGTTTTGTCCATAAATTGGATGCGTCCAAGGTATTTGACTTATCGATTCCCGCTTATGAAAAAAAATCAGGTAGAATGAACAAGGAAAGCAAGGGGACGTTGAACCTCCTGTTTGATTCTGATGACCAGTATATGGGCATCACCATGAACCTGGATAGCTAAAAAAGGCGGACGTGTTTCATTTTCGCACGAAATGAACAATATTTGATAGGGTCGATGACGTGAACAAGATTAAAGTCCTTATTGTAGATGATTCCGCGGTAGTCAGAAAGATTTTTTCGGAGGAACTTTCGAAATATTCCGACGTCCAGGTGGTTGGTGTGGCGCCCGACCCCTATGTGGCGAGGGAAAAGATCGTTAACCTGAAACCGGATGTGATTACCCTTGATATTGAAATGCCGCGCATGGACGGACTTACCTTTCTGAGAAAACTGATGAAGTATTACCCCCTGCCGACGATCATCGTCAGCTCACTAACTCCTCAGGGCGGAAAATTGACCCTCGAAGCCATGGATATCGGAGCGGTGGATGTGATCGCCAAACCCAGCACCGCATACAGTGTTGGAGACATGTCCGCGCAGCTGGTGGAGAAAATCCGGGCGGCTTCACGGGTCAGACTTACAAAAAGAGATGATTCAGCCGCAAACACCGGATTGTCTCAGGAACCGATGCGCGCTCTGGCGCAGACCTCCAATAAGGTGATTGCGATCGGTGCTTCAACAGGAGGAACAGAAGCATTAAAGAATGTATTAACCAAAATGCCGCCCAATTCGCCTGGAATCGTTATCGTGCAGCACATGCCGGCCAATTTTACGACGGCTTTTGCCGCCAGGCTGAATGATCTTTCCCAGATCTCGGTCAAGGAGGCGGAGGATAATGATTCTGTCACGCCCGGAACAGCCCTTTTAGCACCCGGTAATTATCATATGATTCTCAGGCGGAGCGGAGCAAGGTATTATGTGGAGGTTAAAACGGGTCCTATGGTCCATCATCAGCGTCCCGCGGTGGATGTTCTTTTTAAATCAACCGCCAAATATGCGGGTGCGAATGCAATCGGTGTGATATTAACGGGTATGGGGGCGGACGGTGCGGAAGGTTTGCTGGAAATGAAAAAGGCGGGGGCGAGCACCATTGCTCAGGATGAAAGGTCATGTGTTGTCTTTGGCATGCCCAAGGAAGCCATCAAGTTGGGCGCGGCGGATAAAGTCGTTTCAATCGAACAGGTCGCTTCAGAAATTATTAAAATGGTGTGATTATGAATTATGAAAATTTGATAAAACTATTGAACACACTGGCTCAGGAATATCTTTTCATGGATAGCAAAGAACTGGATATTCCTGCGGCGGGAAAGTTTCTCAATCAGCTGGAACAGATTATGGAGGAAGCGAAAAAAATAAAAGTCACTCCTGTGAAGAGTTGCGTGTCCAGTCTGAGCCAGATTCTGGAAAAAACAATTCTGGACACGATTCAGGACAAGGACGGCGCCGCGAAAGCCTTTGAAAGCGGTATATTGCTGATGCAGGAGATTGCCGACAGCTTCCATAATACAGGAAAATATGACGGCAGTGTTCAGGACTTTCTTGAAAAAGCCAGCGCGATCGTCGGCGTGGCCAGCGTGGCCGACACCCAGGATGATTCAGCCTATCATCAGGAACAGGTCCGGGAAAGCACCCAAGAAACTCAACCGAAAAGCGCCGAAAAAATAGAGATTCAGGATGAATCGCTGACCCGTGATTTTATTGCCGAAGGACTTGAATATATCGAAGAGATTGAAATCAATATTCTGAATCTGGAAAATGAACCGGAAAACAAAGACTATATCAACGCAATTTTCCGACCTTTTCATTCCATCAAGGGCGTTGCCAGTTTTCTTAATTTGGAAAAAATCCGTTCTCTGGCGCATAATCTGGAAAGCCTTCTGGACAAAGCCCGTAACGGAGAAATATCCGTGACGCCGGCGCTGATCGATGTGGTACTCGACGGCGCGGATGCGCTGAAAACTTTGATCGGTCAGCTTCGGGACGTATTGGAGGGTAAAACACCCGCTGAAACGGATTTGGATATCCCCGCGCTCACAATCAGGATTAAAAAGATTGAACAGGGTTTTGACACCGATATCGGAGGGAAAAAAATCGGTGAAATCCTTGTTGACGACGGGGCCATTTCCAAGGAAAAGCTGGAGCAGACGCTAAAGGCAAAAGCGGCAACCTCGCCGGATAAGAAAATCGGTCAAACCTTAATTGAAGAAGGAGTCGTCAAACCCAAGCAGGTTTCACAGGCTTTGCGAAAACAGGTTGACCAGGTGACGGACTTGACGACGATCCGTGTGGATACTGTTAAACTGGATGATCTGATCGATATGGTTGGCGAACTGGTGATCACGCAGTCAATGATTTCGCAGGATCTGAAAAATCAGGTAAACGCCGACAAGCGTTTGACCCGTGACATTTCGCAGTTTTTCCGCATAACGTCGGCTCTGCAGCGCGTGTCCACAAGCCTGAGAATGATTCCCATCAAGCAGACATTTCAGCGCATGTCCAGGCTGGTTCGGGATCTTGCAAAAAACTCGGGCAAACTGGTTTCAGTGGAGCTGGTCGGCGAAGACACGGAAATCGACCGAAACATGGTTGACGAAATCTATAATCCGCTGGTGCATATGATACGAAATTCCGTGGATCACGGGCTGGAAACAGCGGATGAAAGAATCCGGGCCGGCAAGCCTGAAAAAGGCATGATCACATTAAAAGCTTACCATCGCGGCGGTAATATTGTGATTGAAATTGCCGATGACGGCAAAGGGCTGGACAAACAGAAAATTCTTAATAAGGCCGTTAAGTCCGGTCTTGTCCAGGCTGATGAAAGTCTCACTGATCAGGAAATCTACAAGTTGATTTTCATGCCGGGATTGTCGACGGCTGCCAAGGTTACGGACGTGTCCGGACGTGGCGTGGGGATGGATGTGGTGAAACGCGCTGTCGAAAAACTGCGCGGTAAAATTGAAATCGAAAGTTCTCCGGGAGAAGGAACAACCTTTATTACCCGTTTTCCGCTGACACTGGCGATTATTGACGGTATGATCGTCAAGGTCGGTTCGGAACATTATATTTTGCCCACGATTTCCATCCGGCAGGCCCTGCGTCCGACACGGGAAAGTTACACCAATGTGGTTGGCAAGGGTGAAATGATCAATGCGATGGGGCAATTGATGCCTTTAATCCGCCTTTATGATATATTCGACATTGAACCGGAGCACAAAGACCCTTGGAATGCCATCGTTGTTGTGGTGGACAGTGAAAGCGGTTCACGGTGTTTAATGGTTGATAAAATTATCGGTAAAGCGGAGGTTGTGGTCAAGAGCCTCGGGGAAGGATTAAAGAACATCAAGGGATTGGCCGGCGGCGCGATTCTGGGGAATGGACGCATTGGCTTAATCATTGATACAGAAGGGCTGTTTGAGCTGGCCGAAGAACAATAGAGTAAATTCAGTTTCAGGGAAGAATAAAAAAATAAGGCGAGGATTTGGATTATGAATGAAAAAAACATTAAGGTTTTGATTGTTGACGATTTTGCCACGATGAGAAAAGTGGTCCGCAATCTATTAAAACAGGTTGGCTACGAAGATATTGTAGAGGCTGAAGACGGGGTCATGGCGCTGAAAGCTCTGAAATCACAGAAAATTGATGTCATAGTGTCCGACTGGAACATGCCGAATATGACCGGACTGGAGTTGCTCAAAGCCGTTCGTGCCGATGCGGATCTGGCAAAAACCCCTTTCCTGATGGTAACGGCCGAAGCGCTACAGGATAATGTGGTCGCGGCGGTTAAAGCCGGTGTCAATAATTACATTGTCAAACCCTTTACGGCTGAGGTTCTTAACGAGAAGATAAAGAAAATAATGGAAGGCATCAATAAATAAATGATGGATTGAAGGGAAAACCCGAAAGGCAGCTTATGAACGTTAAATTTATAAATCCTTTTTTGGAAGGAACGATCAGTGTATTAAAAACCATGGCTTTTGTGGAACCGCGAGCGGGTAAACCGTATCTGAAGATAGATAGTCTGGCGAAGGGGGATATCTCCGGTATCATCGGTTTGACCGGATCGGCGACCGGTTCCCTTGCTTTAAGCTTCAGTGAAGCGGCTATTCTCAAAATTGTCTCTAACATGTTGGGTGAAAACATCAAGAGTATGGATAGTGACATTAAAGATGCTGTTGGCGAGATCACCAATATGATTTCAGGTGTGGCCAGAAAAAACCTGGAGGCTGACGGTTTTTATATTCAAGCCGCCATTCCCACGGTTGTATCCGGAAAGAACCACTCGATTACCCATGTCATGGGAGGGCCCAGTTTAATCATCCCCTTTGAGATTGATGACGGATCATTTGTTGTTGATGTGTGTCTAGCGGAATAGTTCAGTTTTGCGCCTGGAGCACAATAATGCTGATTCGGCGGTTGCGCTGGTCACGAGGATCCAGCGGCAGCAGCAGCTCCTGATCGGCATAACCGACAACACGGGCAATGCGTTCCGGGTCTGTCCCGGATTCTTCCAAGACCCTGCGAGCGGCGGAAGCCCGTGCAGTGGACAGTTCCCAGTTCGTGATCAGTCCTCCCTTGAAAGGCGCCGCGTCCGTATGTCCTTCCACAACGACTTTTCCCGGTATGTCATGAATATTCTCAGCCACAAGCTTCAGTATTTCTATGGCTTTGGGTGACGGATCAGATGATCCGAGCGGGAACATCATCGATCCCTCCGTATCGATGACCTGGATACGTATGCCGCCCTCAATGACATCCACAAGGATTTGGTCGCGAACCCCCGCCATTTTATCGTCAATGGATGCCCGAATTTTTTTAACCATTTCTTCATCACCCGTCGTTATATTTTTCTTCGGTTTTTTCATCCCATATTCAATAAAACCTTTGCCGCGCGTATTGCTGGCAGGCGATTTGAGGGATGGATTGGCGGCCTCATTCATAAATCTCGGGTCCGTTATTCTCGCGTCTTTGGAGGTGATGGCTGATGAACCACTTTCCTGGAAAACACTGTATCGCCGGAAATACTCGGAAAGCGCCGCTCTTTTCTCGTCGGAAACCATGCTCAAAAGCCAAAGCAGGAGAAAGAAAGCCATCATAGCGGTGACAAAGTCGGCATAGGCAACTTTCCAGGAACCGCCATGGGCACCGCCGGACTGTTTCTTTTTTACTTTTTTAATAATGATTTGCTGGTGGCGTTCTTCCATATTTTATGATGCTTTCTAATCATTCACCCGGAAATCCCTGTTACTTTTTGGCTGTCCGCAGGGCTTCTTCCATCTCCAGAAAAGACGGTTTTGCTTCAACCGGAACGACACGTCGGCCGAATTCCACAGCCACTTTCGGCGCGGCGCCGCCGCCGATGAACGCCAGGAGCGCCACTTTAA
>CAZDYR010000082.1:0-8667 GCA_964509625.1 uncultured Smithella sp.
CGGACAACAAAGGAAAAAGCATTGAGCATAAGATAATACGGCGTTTTAGGGTGGTGTCGGGCCGGCGATGCTTCCGGTAGTGAAAAAGGCGACGGTTCGATTTATGCTAAATTTCTGTGAATCCGCAACCAGACGACAATAAATGCCCGTCCAGGCTTTCTGGTGCTTTATATCGGAGTCCATCCGGTAATTCGGGGGATGCGACATTTAAATACCCCGGGAAAGAAGAAAAACTGACGCCCTTGATTTCTTATCATCCGCGCGTCTGCTTTTATGAGAGTCTGCGATGATGCTCACTTTCTGCCATTGCCGCGCGGAACACACAAAAAGACTTCTCCTGATAGTTCCGGTGTGAATCATTGGAAATCATTTCATGTAATAACAAGCGCATCTGAATTTATCGGCCTGTCCTGCCTTTCTTGACCCGCAGGTGCCTTGATTAATCCTTGACATCTGTCGTTAAAAGCCGTACTATGCAACTGGTAATACCACCAGCCACAATGGCAAAAAGGAGCGGATATGCTGGAATCCTTAATCGAACCCCTCCGGACGGACAGCCTTAAAGAAGTCTTTGTCCTGCGCTTCGAAGAGCTGATCCTGTCCGGCAAAATCAAGATCGGGCAGAAACTGCCGTCCGAGCGTGAGCTGGCCCTGCAACTGAACGTAAGCCGTCCCGTGGTGCATGAAGGCCTGGTAGAACTGGCCTCGCGCGGCCTTGTTTCGCTCAAACCCCGCATCGGCGCCACGGTCAACGACTACCGCAGGGAAGGCTCCATCACCCTGCTTTCATCGCTCATCCAGTACCGGAAAGGCGGGCTCGAACCGGAGCTGATGGAAAGCCTTTTGGAATTGCGAAAGCTTCTGGAGACGGCCTTCGCGGGTCTGGCGGCCGAAAACCGGACCAAAGAACAGCTTCTTGAATTCAAGGCGCTTCTGGAAAAGGAGGAATCCGCCGACCGAAGCAATGTTCAAAAAATCACCGACTATGACTTTGATTTTCACCTGCTCATTGCCATGGCCTCGGGCAACACCGTTTATCCCCTTTTGATGAATTCCTTCCGTCCCGTGTACACCAATCTTTCCGGCCAGTTTTTCAAGGACCCAGACGTCACCGCCGCCGTCCACGGGTATCACCGGGAGATGGTCAGGGCAATCGAGGCCAAAAACAAAAACAAGGCGGGCTCCGTGATGAAAAAAATGCTGCAGCATGGAGAAATGCATCTTCGTCAAATGATCGATACTGAAAACCCGGCGGTTTCTTTGCCGGAGGGAGGTTGATATGAACGCTGTTTTAGTGCCTGAACATAAACTCAAAGAGCCGGGAACGCTTTCAGACCGAGTCAGCTGGCTCCGCGATTATTATTTCCGGGGAACTGAACGGGCCTGGAACAACGAATTCACGTCCTGGACAACCGGCACGCCCTGGGATGTCATCTACAACGAATTGACCTTTTATATTGTGCCGGAAACCTATACCCTGCTCAACACTCTGGGCGCTTCCTATCTCCAGTCGGCTCGTCCTGTGGCGCTCGATCCGGATTTCTGGCAATGGACGCTTCCGGAACGGCGCGCCTGGTTTGTCCGCGAAGTGATTGTCAACTGCGTGCCGCAGGAGATCCTGCCGGGCGATCTTATCGCCGGCGCGCGCTTTAACATTCAAACCTCCATGTGCCTGACTGAGAATGAAAGCAGGGAATGGACGAGGCTGGTGAAAGGGAAAAACGGCGCGCGGGCGCGGATGAAATGGTTTCATGACCACGGCTACGGAAACTCGGGCGCCACCAGCGGTCATCTGATTCCCGGCCATGAACGCCTTTTGAAAATCGGCTGGAAGGGTGTTTACGCCGAGCTCATGTCTTTCTATAACGCACTGCCGCAGAAAGAGAGGCTCGGTCCGAAAGGCGCCCAGCTTCACGCGATGATGATCGCCTCCACCATGGCGAGGGATCTCGCGTCCAAATACAGGGTCTTGTGCGAAAATCTGGCCGCCCAGGAGTCGGACGCCGGGCGCAGGGCGGAGTTGCAAACCATGGCGGCCAATTTAAACCTCGTTCCGTGGGAGCCGCCGGCCACCTTCTGGGAAGCCGTGCAGGCGCTGTGGATCAATCACATGCTGGTGATGACGGATGAAAACTACCCCGGAGCGGGCGTTTCCTTCGGGCGCATCGACCAGTATCTCTACCCCTACTACGAAAAGTCACTTCGCCAGGGTATGACCCGCGAGTGGGCCAAGGAAATTCTCAAGTGTTTCTGGATTCACGCCAACACCGCCTATGACGCGATGATCCGCAACGGCAACCAGGGCATTACCGCCGGGTTCGGACAGCTCGTCACCCTGTCGGGACTGGGCGCGGGCGGCCGGGACATGACCAATGATCTGACCTATGTCATTCTGGAGGTGATCGACGAGCTTTCGCCGATTCTGGAGCCCAAGCCCAATGTGCGTCTGCATCAGAACAGCCCCGAGGCGCTCCTGGACAAAGTGGTCGCGATGATCGAAACCAGCCAGGGCGCGCCGTTTCTTTTGAATTTTGATGAACGCTCGATGGCCGGCATGATGCTCGAAGCCCAAAAAGCGGGTCTCACCCATTTGATTCATGAAGGCAATGTGCACGAATACGCGCCTGTGGGCTGCCTGGAAAACACCATGGTTGGAAACGATCGGTCCGGCACGGTGGACAACAACATCAATCTGCTCAAAGCCGTGGAACTGGCGCTGACAGGAGGCAGAGACCTGCTGCCGTTTTACGATCCGATGACGGGTAAAACCGAAAAGGTGAAGCGCGACGGCCCGGCAACTCCGGACGCTTCGTCTCTTCCAACATGGGATGACTTCTGGAAGGCCTACGTGATCCAGACGCGCTACATTATCGAGAAATGCGTCAATCTCTATGAAACCTCCGAGGCCGTCCGGGCCCGCTTCTTTCCAACACCTTACCTTTCCTGCATGGTTGCGGGATGCGCTGAAAAGGGGATTGACGTCACCGCGGGCGGCGCGCAAATCAGCTTCACCACCCTGGAGGCCGTCACCTACGCGACAACCGTCGATTCGCTGCTGGCCGTTAAATACCTGGTTTACGACCGGAAGGTCTGCACCCTGCCTGAGCTCGCGGACGCGCTTCGCGCCAACTGGCAGGGCCAAGAGGTGCTGCAGGCGATGGCCAGAAACCGAGCGCCGAAATACGGACGCGATGACGACGAAGCGGACGCGCTGGCCCGAAAGGTCATGGATCTGTGGTGCGAGGAAACCTGGAAGCACCGGACCATATCCACCGGGCGCAGATTCCGGCCGGGTATGCTGAGCTGGAACTACTGGGCCGGCGACGGCTATATCATGGCGGCCAGCGCCAACGGCCGGACCAAAGGCCAGTTCCTGTCCAACGCCATCTGCCCGTCCAACGGGGCGGACACGCAAGGTCCGACCGCCAATGCCAACTCCGTCGGAAAGGTTCTGGGCGGAAAGGCCCAGGGCGGCAGCGGCGGCTGGCAGGACTACATCAATGTTTTGCCCAACGGCGCCAGCCACACGATCACCTTCAATCCCTCCATTTTGCGCGATCCCGCGCATAAGGAGAAATTCAAGGCGTTTCTGAAAGGCTACGCGCACAGCGGCGGCACCGCACTGCAGATCAACATGCTGGACCCGGACATGCTGCGCGACGCGCAGGAGCATCCGCAGGACTACCGCCACCTTCTGGTGCGCATCACCGGCTACAACGCGTATTTCACAACCGTGGGCCGGGAACTGCAAAACGAAGTGATTGAGCGCGTAAGCCACAATAAATTTTAAGGCGGCTAAACGATGACAAAGCATCTATCCACCCAGGGAACTATTCTGGAAATCCTGCGCATGTCCACCGAGGACGGCCCGGGCATCCGCACAACGGTTTTTTTCAAGGGTTGTTCACTTCAGTGCGCGTGGTGCCATAATCCCGAAAGCATCTCTCCGAAGCCTCAGATCCAGTGGGTGCAGACGGCGTGCATCGGCTGCGGCATCTGCGTGGACGCCTGCCCGCAAAAAGCGCTTGCGCAAACCGGCAACGCGATCATTGTTATAGACCGCAGCCTTTGCTTAGGCTGCGGCACGTGCGCCCGGGAATGCCCGTCCGCCGCCATGGAGCTTCTGGGGAAAAAATGGGACGCTCGCGATCTGGCGGACGAGCTTGTTAAAGACCGGGTCTATTTTGAAAAGTCCGGCGGCGGCGTGACCCTGTCCGGCGGAGAAGCGGCCCTGCAGCATGATTTCTGTCTCGCTCTTTTGAAAGAGTTAAGAGGCAGGGGTATTGCCACGGCGCTGGACACCTGCGGACAGGTATCTTCGAAAGTGCTCGCGGAGCTTTTGCCTTACGTCGATCTCCTGCTTTATGACTTAAAGGAAATCGATCCGCAGAAACATCATGCTTTTACCGGTTCGGCAAACGAAAAAATCCTGGCCAACGCGGTTTTCGCGGCGGAGTTTAAAAAGAGTCATCCTTATCCCAAAGCGCTGTGGATTCGCACGCCGGTCATTCCGGACGCGACGGACACGATGGAAAATATCCGGGGGCTGGGCGATTTCATCCGCGAGAGCCTCTTGGGCGCCGTGGACCACTGGGAGCTTTGCGCCTTCAACAATCTGTGCCGGGACAAATACACGCGGCTGGGCCTGGTCTGGCCTTACGCCTCAAAAGACCTTCCGGAACAATCATGGATGGAGGAACTAACCCGCGTCGCCAAAAGCCGCGCGCCTTCCACCCCGGTCTCCTGGAGCGGGGCGACCCGTCTGAAAAGCGACTCTGCGCAAAAGCTTTCGGACCGGTCCCGGAAGGAAGACATTCCGGCACACGGCTGCTGAACGATCATGGAGGGGAAAACAGGTATGAGCATTAAAACGAAATTTTCAGAAGCGGACCGGAAGGCCTTTGCGCCTTCGGAAAAAGTCGGCCTGATTGCCACGGTAACGCCGGAAGGCCTTCCGCACATGTCTTTGCTGACGTCGATTATGGCGCCCGCCCCGGCAAAGCTGACCGTCGGCGAGTTTTGCAAGGGCGAAAGCAAGGCCTATATGCGTGAGGCCCGGAAAACCGGTTTTGCCGTTTTGACGCTGGATAAAAAAATATGGCGGGGGAAAGCCCTCTGGACGCATTTGAGGAAAGAAGGCCCGGAATACGAGGTTTACAATTCGCAGCCCATGTTCCGCTACAATACCTATTTCGGCATCAACACCGTCCATTATCTCGATTTGAAAGAAACCACCTCAGGCTCGGCCCTTCCCATGGTCTCCATCATCCGATCGGCGCTTTTCACCAGGCTTGCCAAAAGCGGCGCCGCCACCGCGCGGACCGGCCGCGTGCTTTCGTACTTCGGAGAATCCCTGTTCAACCGGCTGGACGCTCTGAAATTTCTGTCCTTCATTGACGGCGACGGATTTCCCGCTGTGATTCCCGTTATCCCCTGCCAGGCCGCGGACAGCGGCCGTCTGGCCTTTCATCCGGGGGCCTTTGCGTCGGAACTCAAAAAACTTCAGCCCGGTATGACGATTGCCGTGTTCGGCCTTACGATGCAGATGGAAAACGTGCTGGTCCGCGGCGTCTTCAACGGCTACCGTCGCTTTCGCGGTATCCGGCTGGGGACGCTGGACATCAACTGGGTCTATAATTCCATGCCGCCCAACCACGGGCAGATTTACCCGTCACTGCCGCTCAAAGCGGTTGCCAATTACTGATGCCGCCTCATCATTGAATAAACCCTTTAGCCGGACGCGTTCATCGAGCCGGACCTTGAAGCGATGAAAAGCGTGGCAGGCGATCCGGGATTGTAATCAGATTGACGGCAAATCTTTAATACCGCTATTGCGCAACGCGTGTGAATTTGCCGCAACTTGCCGCGATTTAATGATGTTCATTTCATGCCTCGACAGCCTGCTGCGAGATAGTTGACTTGACGCATGATGAAGATTATGCAACACAATGATCCATCATGAAAACAAAAATAAATGAAACAGGGTATGGGTTATGAAGAAACGATTAGGAATCGTGTTGCTTGTCGTGTTGGTCCTTGGCTGTCATTCCGCATTCGCCATGACCGGTGATGATCTTGTTGAGGGGATGAGGTCCTACTTGAAAGCCGAAAAAGATTATACAAAGGCGGACTACCTGCTGTCCGGAAACTATATGGGATATGTATTAGGGGTCGCGGAAGCGACGGCTTCCGACTATTCTTTGCCCGGCGGTGTAACTCCTGAAAGGCTGTATCAAATCGTTGCCGTTTATTTGGAAAAACACCCGAAAAGATGGAACGAACCGGCCGCGAACCTTGTTCGCAGCGCCCTTGGAGAAGCTTTCCCCAAATACCTCATCAGAAATAAATAAGGCCGTCCGCGGCCGCAGAGGCGGATTTTATCAGGGATCCTCTTTCTATCTGCAAATGCATGCGGGGGAATACTGAAAGGTGAGAGATTTCCCATTGCTCAGACGCCTCATCCTGCGGTTTATCTCTCTAAGATATCGTTTATTCACTTTTCCCGGTTTTTTAGATACTGGTCAAGCTTATAAATATGGGTCAAATCCACATCGGCGCTGCCTGTGCCGCCCGTTTCAAACGGATTATCCATATCTCGTATCAGTAACAGTATCCCTGTGATCAGAAAAGTTATGGTAAAAATAATCACCATTCCTATCACATAAGGCGTGACGATGGAAAACAGCAGGATCAGCATGACAAATAAAACAGCGACCTGTGACAGTGCATAGGCGGCGGGAAGAAAATTGGTTTCTTCTATGGTGTCAATTCTGTTGGATATTTTTTCAATGACGTTGAGCTCATTGCGCATTTTTATGACATAGGGCGGCGCCATGTTCTTGGCGGCCATCGCGTTTACGTCTTCATCGATTTTCTCGATGATTTCAGAAATCTCCGACTGCTTCCATTTGTTCGATTCAAACTGTTTGATAATAACGCTGATTAAACTCTTCAGGTGAGTGCGCGCGCTGCCGGTTTCCTCCTGCGCGGCAAATTTCAACAGCGTAAAGTCCTTGTTCAACGCTTTGATCGTTGCCGCCAATTCTCCCGGTATCTTTTCGCTTTCCTTGAAATCGGTCATGACGCCGGCCAATAGAATCGCTATGGTGAAAATCACGCCGCTGATCAATGCTGAAATAAGGGGATCAATGCGAATGAATTCGAAATTAAAGGTGTGCAGGGTAAATTTAACGCCTGCCAGAACCACCGCTACCGCCATTGCCTTGATGACAATCATCCATTTGTTCACGTATTTTCTCCTGTGTGAGGTTTTCATTTTTTGCCTGCACGGCGTCCTCCCTTATCGTTCAGATAAGAAAGTCTAATGCCTTATGCTAACATGTCAAATGAAAATCATCAAAATATTTATCCCGGAAGTTTTTATGAATTCATGACAATGTGGTATTATGTCATGGCGATCAGGGAGGTGTTTAGCATTGGCGATTTATATTGTGCAGCACGGCAGGAGCCACCCGAAAGAAGCCGATCCCGAACAGGGATTGACGCCCGAAGGTATTGCCGACGTCGAGAGAATCGCGGGTGTCGCGAAAGGATACCGGGTGAGAGTTTCTGAGATTGCGCACTGCGGCAAGATGCGCGCAAAACAAACGGCTAACATCCTGGCCGCCGCTCTTCATCCGGAGCGCGGAATTTCCTTGCCCGGCGGCATGGACCCTCTGGATGATCCGACGCTTTTTGCCAGGATTCTGTCTCCGGAATCGAATCTGATGCTTGTCGGGCATTTGCCGTTTCTGGAAAAGCTTGTGTCTTATCTGATTACCGGATCAATGGAGCGCCCCGTCTTTCTTCTGCAAAACGGCGGGATTGTCTGCCTGGATCAGCCAAAAGGGGCGTGGGTTATTACCTGGGCCCTCATGCCTCACATCGGTTGATTGGTTTTTAACGGGCATTATTTTTTGAACAGAGACGATTGCCCTTGCCTGACGAAGCCCGGGCTGTTGGTCAGCCCGGGCTTACAGGCTTTGGGGAATCAATGGAAGTTGTTTTCGCTACGGAAACTATTCTTTCAGCGAACCCGTGAAGACGGCCGACGAGGCGTAAAGCGGCGCCGGATCGTTCATTTCCATGCAGGCGGCCTTGCCGAAGAATTTCGGGAATTCCGACGCAATATAGAACTGCGAGGACAGAACGCGTCCGGAATAGTAGGCGGCTTCATCATTCGATTCCAGAAGTTTCGCGCGGTCCGCGCCCTTGAGGTCGCCTGTCAGCTCCTTTGCTTTCGGAACCGTAAGCGTCAGGCTTTCCAGGTGCAGCCAGGCCAGAACCATCATGTGCATGGACTGCTGGAAGACGGTCGCGTTGGACAGCACCTGGCCGATTTTCTTGCTCATGAGCTGCGTGGCGATCATGTTGATCAGTTCGTCAACCTTGTTGATGCCCTTGGCGACCATGTCGATATACTTGTCGTCGACAACCCCTTTGGCCTTGGCGATGGTGGCGTTCACACGGTTTTTGAAGGCGTTGTAATTGCGCATGTCTTTGTTCATCATGATTTTTCTCATGAGCAGGTCGAGCGACTGAATGGCGTTGGTTCCTTCATAGACCGAGAAGACCTTCACGTCGCGGGCGTACTGTTCGACCGGATATTCATTGCAGTAGCCGTAGCCGCCGTAAACCTGAATGGCTTCCGCGGTGACCAGCCAGCCG
>CAZDYR010000083.1:0-8653 GCA_964509625.1 uncultured Smithella sp.
CCGCAGAATCATTCATCAGGCCACGAAAAAAGGCGAACCCTATTTCGTCCGGATTGTTCCCGTGGATGTGAGCCGGGAGCCCTTGCTTTTTGATGCCTGGATTTTTGATCAAAATGGTGTAATATGCGAAAGCGTAAGCGGCCTGCGCATGCGCGACATTACGCGGGGACGCATGCGGCCGCCGCAGTGGATTAGGGAAGGAGCATGGAAAAAGTCTTAATCGTCTGTCTTGTGTCTTATCTCATCGGGTCCATCAATTTTGCCATTTTGTTTTTTAAAATCGCAGGTCGTGCTGACCCGCGCCTGAGTTTCAGCGGCAATGCCGGAACGACCAATGTGTATCGGCAGGCGGGTTTGCCCTGGGCCGTACTGGTTTTTGCCCTCGATATCGGGCGGGCGATGGCGGTGGCCGCCCTGGCGATGCATTTCATCAGCGGCCCCTGGCTTGTCTGGGCCGCGTTCTTTCTGGTCTTGGGAAACAGTTTCCCCTGTTTTCACGGCTTCAAGGGTGGAAAAGGCGTGGCCAACTATCTGGGCTTTACCCTGCTTTGCGCGCCCTGGGCGGCGCTTCTGGCCGCTATTTTCTGGGTTTCGGCTTACTGGGTGAAGCGCGTTCCGTTTATCGCTTCATTTTTCATGGTTGCCTTGCTCTCGCTGGGGCATGCCGAACCCTATCAGTGGGCCTGGCCCGCCTCCGCGGGTGCTTTAGCGGCTTTCGCGTTGATTGTCTTCAATCACAGAACAAATATCAAAGAATTCCGGAAAGAAAAACAAGCCGGAGAGCGGGTGTCATCATCAGAAACTACAGAACGACTTTAAAGGCCCGGTGCGTCTTCAGCGCTTCATATAGAGTCGTTCTGTGGGAGTCACTCTCTACCGTCACCTCCACATTGAGAGAAATGTATTTGGCTGTCTCGCTCTGACGGGATAAGGATATGCTGCACGAGCGGTCCCGGATGATGTCGTAAACGGCACTTTGCATTTCATCCTGATTAACACCGATGACTTTATAAACCCACAAACAGGGATATTTTACATGAAGTCTTTGCTTTTTGTTTTCAGACATGTCCTGCCAACCTTTACTTTTATAAACGTAGCGGCAAAGGATGATATAGTCAAACGAATTTGTCCTGTTTTATCATCTTGACAATTACCTTTGACAAGGCGTGGCGACTTTGGTAAAAAAACCGTGAAAATGAGGCACTTAAGTCAGTCAGCCAAAGAAATAAGGAAAAATGGACAGGTCCTGAAAGACAAGCATGCAAGAAAATTGAGTGTTGTAGGAAACAACTTGGTTTTCAGGTAAATTTAGCTGAACTTCAACCAAACGAGGAGGATTTTATGAAAAAAGTTTTATTTTTTGTGTGCGCATTTATGTTAGTAGCAACGATGGTATTGGCCGCGGGACCCAATAAATATCAGGTGACCGGGCCGGTTCTGGAAATCAAAGGCGATGTCATTGTCGTTGAAAAAGACAAAGATAAATGGGAAGTGAGCAAAGACGCGGCAACCAAGGTCACAGGCGATTTGAAAGTCGGCTCCAAAGTCACCATTGAATACAAGATGACCGCGACCAAAATAGAAGTAAAGGATGACAAAAAAGCGGACGCCAAGAAGACTGAAACCAAAAAGAAGAAGTAAATAATACCATCAGCAACCGGCAATCGTGTGGCGCTCCCCATCGGGAGCGCCATTTTTGTTTTCCATCTCTAACGGGTCATTCATCATTGTTATGTCAAGGACTGCTTTGAGTTCCACCGCGCGCAAAAAAAATCATTGTGGAGCGCTTAGCCGGACAAATCCAGACATCATTGAGCTCGCTGAAGCGGTTAGTTGACGCTATAGTAAGGTGTTTCGGTCATGTCTTTGGCGCGTACACCCCGGGCATAGGCCGCCTTGCCGACGATGAATTCTTCTTCAGGCGCTGCTGTCGGTGTGATGCCGACTTTCAGGTAGGTATCCCTGATCAGTTTACGCGCCGCCGCATCCAGCACCGGAATCAGACCGGGGGGGACGCTGGGAAGATTGGGGATCAGACCGCCATTGCCGCCGCCGCACCACTGGAAGTATTTCATGTGAAGATAGGGGTGCACGCCTTTGAGGATCAAAGGGGCCTGAAGCTTGTAGAATGCATCAAGCGCTGGTTCGAGCAGGGCATAGACCTTCATGGCTTCATCGAAATAGCCGTCATTGAGAAGTTTCATAAGCTGAACGGCGTAAGGCTTCTCCGGCGACTGGACCGATTCAACGTTCCATTGCCCGCTCCATTGAACATGATACTGCTTCGACAACAGGGGGACAAAATCCAGATTTACCGGGCCGACCAGCAGCCGGTCGCCTAATGTCTCGCAAATCTGAAAAGTGGTGGCCAGGTTGAGCGTTTGCGAGACTTTGATCCCCACAACATGAGGAAGGTTCGCCAGGCGATCAAACACTCTCAGGGGCACGCCGCCGGGGCCGAAGTTCTGATAGGATTTGGAGGCCGAGGCGTATAGAAAAACGGGCAGAGGTGTCGCCGAGATGCGCTCCAGGATGCCCTGATAAAGCTCTTCTTCCGTTTTTGCGCGCAAAGAGCGGCTCGGGGCGATGAGCACGTGCGTGCAGCCGACCTTTTCGGCATGAGCCAGCATGGCCATATCTCCTTCTTTCGTTTTTTCTCCTATGATGTCTCCGGCCAGGATCTTACCTTTCGCTTCCGCGCAGGCGACCTGCAGAAACTGCTTGTGATTCTCGATGGTCACGACAACGGGAAAACAGCATGTGGAAAAGAACCCGTGGCGGATGCTGTTTGCGACATCATGACGGATACCCTCTTCATCAAGGGTTTTGAGATCAGGCATGTATGAGGGAAGGAGCAGGTTCTCTATGCCCTTGCAGTGTGCTTTGGCCCACTGTTTAAGTTGGCTGAGCTTCACTTGTTTTGCTTTTGCCGTTGATGGACTCACGGCGCCGCATGACTGAAGGCCGAGGCCCGCGGTCGCCACTGTTCCCAAAGCCAGCAATTTCATGAATTCTCTTCTTTCCATTTTGCCTCCTCCTGTTTGAATGATTTTGAAAGGCGCATTTCCGCTCCTCCATCCGCTTAAATGTCTGCTTTATGGTTTTGCATCAACCGGGAATTTTAAACAGCCTTCACGCCCGAGATTCTCATATTCGTCCCTGCTCCAGGCCGCTTTTCCCCGGAACAGCGCTTTATAGATGTCGCAATGAATGGCCTGATCTTTAAATTCGCGGTCATTCAACAAGGCCTGTTTGAGCGTTTCCTCAGTGATCTCCTCGGATGACATGCGAATGCCGCCATCAGAAGCTGTGTCGAAGATGATCATTTTATTCGCGCTGGGGCTGTTATTCCAGGGAGTCCATGGGATTTCCCTGCCGTCGCGGCCTGTCTGCGGATTGCCCGTGCGTGCAAATTGCGTCCAGTAGGACATCATGCTGGATGAAAGGGCCTTCCGCTCCCGGTTGTCCGGATTACCCAGGGGCACCAGGAAGCCGTTGCCTGCACCGAAGACAAACGGTATTTCCACCGTATGCCCGGCTCCCATGGCCAGAGACAGGTCAAATCCCCTGAAATTATCTTCTTCATCCCAGTCAAAGCGATAAACGAAGACGTCCGGATGCCCTGATCGGGTGACGGCACGGGCGACGTCGTCAACGGCACGCTGTTTCCAGGCCATTGACCCGTATTTTGCATAGCGCACGTAATCCCCGGGATTGGTAAGCAGGACACCTCTCCATTTTGGATCGGCCATCATATAGGTGCGGCGTTCATCCCGGTTGGTGCCGAGGATCATCGGGACTTTATTGTAAAGGCCTGCTGCGAGAGCTTCAATGGCCGGCCGCAAAGGCAGGACGGCACCGTCGGAAAACAAACGCGGCGCCGGATACAAACGGATGCCTGAAGGATTGGCGATTCTGGTGATCTGAGCCGGTGTCTGGCCGTATAGCAATTGGGTGATCTCGGCATTGGACATCAACAGTTGCCTGGATTTGGCCTCCGCGCGGTCTTTCGCCTTGCCGTCACGGATCAGGATTGCGTTGACAACTTCCCGGGCGCTGTTCGGCATTCCCGCAACCGCATCATCTGCAAAGTTTAAAACTGCGGTCAGCGGCATCTCCTGCAACCCGCCGCTCTGGGAAATTGCGTGGTGAAACAGGCCGCTCGCCATGGGGGAGAGTACCAGAGCAAAAACGTTAACGGCGCCTGCGGATTCGCCGAAGATGGTTACATGACCCGGGTCGCCTCCGAAAGCGGCAATGTTGTCCCGCACCCATTCCAAACCGCGGATGGTATCGAGTGTTCCCCAGTTTCCGGATCGGTCCGCGGGGCCGGCGTCGGGACCGGCAAATGCCGGATGCATAAACCAGCCCATCATACCGACCCGGTAATTGATCGCAACAACAACAACCTGATGCTTCTGTGCCAGAAAAGAACCGTCGTAACCGGGGGTGGCGTTATGGCCGCCCACATTGCCGCCGCCGTAGATCCAGTACATCACCGGCAGTCTGTCGGCGGATGATGTGTTGGCCGGAGCAAAGATATTAAGATACAGACAGTCTTCGGAACCGACAAAACCGTCACCGTCATCATCTTTGAAAGGCGCGGCCAGATCCATACCCTGGAAACAGGCGTTGCTGTTTTTTACAGCGGACAATCTTCCGGTCCAGGGCCGGGGTGCCCGCGGCGATTTCCAGCGCAGATGACCCACCGGCGGCTGTGCGAACGGTATGCCGCGCCAGACCAGAGCCCCATTTTCGGCTATGAGTCCGGTCAGTTCACCTTGCGCGATATGACGCAGAGTGGTTTTTTCAAGATTGTTCGTGGCCTGAGCTTGTGGCTGAGTCAGCGGCTGTGTGCCTTTTAGAGTCCCCATCTGGCAGGCGCTGAGGGTCAGACAGGCGAGTAAAAGCATTCTTAGCCATAAATTTAACATGTCGTATTTTCCTCCCGCAGCCTGTGTAAGGGTTATTCTTTTATGTATGTTTTAACCAGGGAATCCCATTCTTTTTCAGATTTACATTTCTTTTCTAAAACTTCACAAACGGTTGACGTCCCCATATTGTAAAAAAATCCGTATTTTTTCTTTTCACCCAGATCCCATAAAGACTTCATCTTATAAAGTTTATCATCCCTTCTTTTATAGCCGTTTTCGTCAAGCATGATGAAGCATTTGTTCATGCTCTTATGATAGTGACATTTGTAAAATACGGAACCTGAATGTTCTTGGTCATCGAAAACACCGTCACCATATGCATTGGTGAAATACGCTTCACAGTGTTTCGCGCATCCTTTTTGCAACTGATTATCTTTTCCGTCATGGCATCCGACTATTGAAAGAAGAAGGATGATGATGGCCGCCGGATAAAATATTGTTTTCATCAGAAATCTCATTGTTGCAAAGAATAACCCGCTCAACGCTTTGTTAATCAACCGCCATGCAGAAGGCTGCGAAGAATCAACGCTCGTCCCGCTCAGGCGGGATTGAACAGACAGCACCATCGACGCGCGGCAGCCGATCGGATGGACCATGGCGTTAACGGATGAATGATTATTTGCAACTTAGCACAAAACAGCACGATTAGGGAAACATGATTTTTTATAAACAAGAATTTTTGTTTATCCGAATATTTCTGCCGTTAAGAAATCCTGAATTTTGTATTGATGCCCGGTTCTGGAAATGATTCTGCCGTTACTCTCCGGGCAGTGGCTGGAATACCATCACGATTTTTACCCGGCGCATGATGCTTTTTCTTACTCCCGTCATCTGTAGGGATTCCGACATTTGACATTCATCGGATCATCGTTAAACTCATTTATAAGATTGTTGCCGCAAACCGGCTGGAGAGACACGTTGAAGAGAATCATTATTTACATCATGATGTTAGGTTTGATTTGCGCTTGTCAAAGTACCAATTCGCAACAGACGGAGGCCAGTGATAAAATGTTAAAAATGGATGAGTTAAATAATACGGCCGTAGCCACATTGGCCGGCGGATGCTTTTGGTGCGTGGCGTCCGACATGAAAAAACTTCCCGGCGTCGTGAAGGTGGTTTCGGGTTATGCCGGCGGTACGGGGAAGAATCCCACGTACGAATCTTACGCCGATCAGGGACATCTGGAAGCGGTGCAGGTTTATTATGAACGGCGTCGTTTATCCTATGAGCAGCTATTGAACTATTTTATGCGGCATATTGATCCCACGGATGCGGGGGGGCAGTTTGCCGATCGCGGTTCATCATACCGCACTGCCATATTTTACGCGGATGCGCAGGAAAAGGAAATCGCGAAAAAAGTTTTGCAGGATGTTGCCGGGTCGGGGAGGTTTGATAGGCCGATTGTGACTGAATTGATTCAGTTTACCGGTTTTTATCCGGCGGAGGATTATCATCAGGACTACGATGTGAAAAATCCCCTTCGTTACAAATATTATCGCAGCGGGTCGGGCCGGGAGGCATTCATTCGGGAAATCCGGGAAAAAGATCAGTCGCAGAGTCCGGTTCCGAAGTACACCAAGCCGGATGACGAAACCCTGAGAAAGAAACTGACAAAAATACAATACGACGTTACGCAGAAAAACAGGACGGAACCCCCTTTTGAAAATGAATATGACACCCATAAAAAAGAAGGCATCTATGTCGACATTGTTTCCGGAGAGCCGCTTTTCAGCTCCAGGGACAAATTCAGCTCCGGCACCGGCTGGCCGAGCTTTTCCAAACCTCTTGAGAAGGACAACATTGCCGAGAAGGAAGACCGGAGTCATTTTATGATCAGGACGGAAGTGCGCAGCCGTCACGCGGATTCTCATCTGGGGCATGTCTTTCCCGACGGGCCGAAACCGTCCGGTTTGCGCTACTGTGTGAACTCATCGGCGTTGCGGTTCATTCCGAAGGAGGATCTGGAAAAGGAAGGGTATGGCCGGTATCGGAAGCTGTTTTCGCCGGAAAAATAAAGATGCCGGACGGAGCGTTTTCATGCCGGTCTTTTGATGGTTTCCATTATCTGACGGGATTCTGCCGGCATGGCCGATTCAAAAACAGCAGGCTATGAACACACGGGGGGATTCTTCTCTAACGCGATATGAGCGGCTATTTTGCGAACATTGCTCATGACCGACGGCAGATCGATGGTGAGCAGGCGACGGTCTTCCATAACCATTTGTCCGTTAATGATGGATGTTTTCACATCCGCGCCGCGCGCGGCATAGACAAGCTGCGAGTACGGGTTGTAAAGCGGTGTCAGATGGGGCTGGTTCATATCGACGATGATGATGTCAGCCAGTTTGCCCACTTCTATGGAACCGATCAGATGCTCCATTCCCAGAACTTGCGCGCCGCCGATCGTGGCCATCCGAAAAACAGTAGGGGCGCTCATAACCGTGGGATCGAGCGACATCACTTTGTGAATTTTCGCAGCGAGATTCATTTCCCGGAACATGTCCAGGCCGTTGTTGCTGGCGGCGCCGTCCGTTCCCAGACCGACCGCCACACCCTGATGAAGCATTTGCGCAACGGGCGCGACACCGGCGGCAAGTTTCATGGAACTGGCCGGATTGTGGGACACGCTGACGCCCAGATCGGCAAAGATGGCGATGTCTTCGGACGTTAGCCAGTTGCAATGCACGGCAATGGTTTTGGAGTCGAGCACGCCCAGATCGAGAAGATGCCGCACCGGTTTTTTGCCATAGCGTTTTTCAATTGTGTCGATCTCATCTTTGTTTTCCAGCAGGTGGATCAGGTACAAAATTCCGGACTCACGGGCCGCGGATTTGACGTTGACCAGTGTTTCCGGGGAGCAGGTATAGGGTGAGTGGCAGAAAAAGGCCGGGGTGATCATCGGCGCGCAAGGCTGCCAGCGTTCCACAAATCGGCCGGCGGCAGCCATTATTTTTTCATATTTGGGATTGTCGGGTGTGGCAAAATCGGCGAAACCCTGGGAAACCACCGCGCGCATGCCGCAGGTTTGCACGGCTTCGGCGATTTGATTTTCGAAAAAATATCCGTCGCAAATCGTTGTCGTGCCGGAAAGGATCATCTCCGCCATTGCCAGCAGGGACCCGTCATAAACCATTTTCTTGTTGACGAAGCGCGCCTCCATGGGAAAAATGTGATGGGTCAGCCAATCCATGAGCGTCAGATCATCGGCCATTCCCCGGAAGCAGACCATCGGCAGGTGCGTGTGCGTGTTGACCAGTCCCGGTAAAACCAGGCAGCCGTCCGCGTTAATGATTTTTTTAGCGCCGACAGGGCGGTTTTTATCCACCAGCGCAATGCGATTCCCTCTGATGCCGACGACGGCGTCTTCAATTATTTCCATATCCGCGGACATTGTCAGCAGCGTTCCGCCCTGAATAAGAATATCACAGAAATCTGGTTTCATGGATTCCGGGCTTCTCCCTGATTAACGTCAACCCGCAGGTAAACGGCGTTCTGCGTTTGGCGGAAGTCTAAGGCATGTGACGGGGGAATGCAAGAGGATGTTACGCGCACCCCGGGAGCACAACGTTTTTTTCCTGATGACGAACCTATTGCACTTTCAGCGCGGCCTTTTTCTGACCCTGGATATTGCAGGACGCGGTCACTTCAAAAATATCATTAACCGCTGCCGGAATGTTGTAGGCATACTCGAAGGCTGTTTTCCCCGGTTGTGATGAAT
>CAZDYR010000084.1:0-3542 GCA_964509625.1 uncultured Smithella sp.
GCAACCGCTGCACCTATTATGACGACATCAAAGACCGATATCTCGCGGACGCCAACCGCCTACGCCAGAGAAATATCATGCTGGAAGAAGAGATCGCCCGGCTCCACCGGGAACTTTCGGGAATCAAGAAAGCGAAAACCCGGGCGACAAAAGAATCGGCCGGATGAATTTAATGAACGTACGCGGGCGCCGGATTTGACCGGACGAACAGCCTTGACGAAAACAGAAGTGCAACGATCTGCCCCGCCCTGAAGCAGCGGGGTAGCTCGGGTATCCTGATCGTTCATTTCCCGTTTGCAATAAGAATCATTTTTCTTTTTTTACGCTCTGCAGCATGTTCCCCGCGCCCTGCTGAAACGCCTGCAGGTAGGCCTGCTGCGTTGAGGACTCAAACAACAGCCCCACGTCGGAGGAGTAGTTCACAGCAATATTGATCGCCCGCTTGCAGCCGATGACCGGTTCGCCGTTTTTTGCAATTTCCTGCGCCATCTTCAGCGTTTCTTCCATCAGCTTCGACTTGGGATACACATGCTCCACCAGCCCGATTCGCAGGGCCTCCCGCGCGTCGATTCTCCGTCCGGTGTAGATAAGCTCCTTGGCCTTCCCGACGCCTACAACCCTGGGCAGACGCTGAGTGCCGCCACCGTCCGGAATGATCCCCAACTGGACCTCGGGAATGGAAAACTGCGCCGTCTCATCCGCCAGGCGGATGTCGCAGCCCAGCGCCAGCTCCAGGCCCGCGCCGAAGCAAAAACCGTTGATGGCCGCAATGACCGGAACCGGAAGCTTTTCGTAAGCCGTAAAGCAGTCGCGGTAAATCTGGATGTGACCGAACCGGTCGTGCCGCTTCATCCCTTCGGCCATGTCTTCCCCCGCCGCGACCATCTTCAAATCGATGCCCGCGCAAAAGGACTGCTCCCCCGCGCCGGTCAGAATGACCACATTCACGGACGGATCGCCCAGGATATGAGCGGCGGCTTCATAGAGTCCCTTGAGGATCCCCCCGTTAAAAGCGTTTCTGGCCCCGGGACGGTTTAGCGTAACGGTAGCGATCTTGTCTTTGATTTCCAGCAGAACATCGTGGTACGTGAACATAGTTTCCTCCTTTTATTCGGTTTCGTAGCAGGCGAGAATCTCGCCGAAATAAAGCGTGTGATAATCTTTCTGCGGATACAGGGCCCGGTCATAGCGCGCGTCTAGATGAGCGGGATTCATGGCGGACTTGAAAACAATCCTGCATTCATAATGAATACCCGGCGCGCTGATAATGTGCGACGCCACCTGTTTTCCCTCCGCTGTCCTGAGATCGCATGCCTTGAACTTGTCCACATCGCGTCCCGACTTTGTTCCGCAAAACGTCGTCTCCTTGATCATGTTTCCCGACGGAATGGTGACGGTGAAGTCGGAAGCTTTTTCGATAATCCCGAACGTATAGCGGGTGGGCCGAACCGCCACCATCAAAACCGGCTTTTGCCAGATGAATCCGAATGTGGCCCAGCCGATCGTCATGGTGTTGAGCCCCGCCTCGGATTTCACGGTCAGGAAGGCGCCTTTTTTGATCTTGCGCATGGCCTCTTCGGCAATGCTCATATAATTTAATTCCTTCATAACAGACTCCTTAAAATAAATTCAATATCTTGCACGTTGAACTCTTTCTCTTTCCTTGATTCCGAAATGTCAAGTCAAAAAATACTCTTCCCGCTTCCCGGATTTTCCCACCATAGTTCAAAGGCAGATCAGCCCTATTCATGGTTCACTTTTACCTTGTTGAACAAATGAAATAAAAACATTCGCTGATTTTTCTTCGATCGGCTTACCTGGTAGGGTATTTTATCTGCCGCCAATAATATCAATAGATTGCGACTAAATCTCCGTCCATGACGCGATGCAGACGCCGCTTTGGCGCATTGATCCGGATTTTCGTACTGGTTCTTTTCCGTGAAAAAGGGTAAATTTAAAATCAGAGTAAGGGATATTGCCCCGGCGGCAGTATGAAACAAAGACCATTGTCCGCACAAAAGGAGTTGAAGATGAATTATTTGTTACAGCCGAAAAAGTTCAAGAGCCTGATGTCCGATGCAGGATCACGCGCCGTCATGGACAAAACGATCGCCTTCTTCGAGAAGATGGGGAAGACAAAAATTACGGAGGACTATAATAAAAAAGTCTGGTACCGGGAATTTGTCGATTTTATGGGAAAGGAGCAGATCTTTGCCAAGCTGCTCACACCCAGCCAGTATGGCGGAGGGGATCCGGACTGCCGCTGGGACACGGCGCGCAACAGCGAATTCTCAGAGATCCTGGCTTTTTACGGTCTGGGTTACTGGTACTGCTTTCAGGTCAGCATTCTGGGATTGGGCCCCATCTGGATGAGCCCCAATGAGAAAGCGAAGAAGAAGGCCGCCGAGCTGCTCAAAAAAGGAGCCATTTTCGCGTTTGGTCTTTCCGAAAGGACGCACGGCGCCGATATCTACTCCACGGAAACGACACTGACGCCGAAAGGCGACGGCACCTGGATCGCCAACGGGGAAAAATACTATATCGGCAACGGCAACGAAGCCGAAATGGTTTCCACGCTGGGAAAGATCAAAGACGGCACGGACGACTACACCTTCTTCGTCACCAATTTCCGGCACAAGGCTTACGAGCTGAAAAAGAACGTTGTTTCCCACCAGCAGTATGTATCCAATTTCGCCCTGCATGATTATCCGATTACCGAGGACGATATTCTGTCCCGCGGACCGCATGCCTGGGATTCGTCGCTAAACACCGTCAACATCGGCAAATTCAACATCGGCCCCGGATCGATCGGCATTACCCAGCATTGTTTTTATGAAGCCATTACACACGCCGCCAACCGCGTTCTCTACGGATTTCCCGTCACGGATATGCCGCATGTCCGGAAAAATTTCATGGACGCCTGGCTCAGGATCATCGGTATGAAGCTCTACCAGCGACGCGCGACGGATTACTTCCGCAGCGCCACCCCCTCCGACCGCCGCTATCTGCTGTACAACCCCACCAGCAAGATGAAGGTCACGCTTCAGGCCGAGGAAGTTATCAATCTGCTCTGGGATGTTATCGCCGCCAAGGGCTTTGAAAAAGACACTTATTTTTCTCTGGCGGCATCCGATGTCCGGGGACCGTCCAAACTGGAGGGAACGGTTCACGTCAATGTCCAGCTCATCCGCAAGTTCATGAAGAACTATTTCTTCAATCCCAAGGATTATCCGCCGGTTGCTCCCGATTTTGCACTGAAAGATGACATGTTCCTGTTTAATCAGGGGCCGACCAAGGGCCTGGGCACCGTTCAGTTCCATGATTACAAGCCGGTTTTTAACGCCAACAAAAGTCTGCCGAATGTGGCGATTTTCATTCAGCAGATTGAGCTGTTTCGGGAAATGCTGGAGAAGGCGGGACCCGACAAGGCGCAGGATATGGATCCGTCCTTCTCGCTGCCGCTGGGCGAAATGTTCTCCGTTGTGGTTTACGGCCAGTTGATTCTGGAACAGGCAAAATTCGACAATATCGACCCCGACATC
>CAZDYR010000084.1:3552-8578 GCA_964509625.1 uncultured Smithella sp.
TGGTGCGCGACTTTGCCCGTTTTGCCCATCAGATTTTCGGCATGCCCAAAACGCGGGAAGATCAACGGGCCTACTTCACGAAGATCATGATGATCAGGTCCGCGGAAGACGAAGCCCAGTACGATCGCATCTGGAAAAAATACGTCTATGCCCTTAACGGCGAATACGCGATGAATGAATAGGAAGTAACACAGGCCTGACTAAAAGGGAGAGAAGCGCGCTTCTCTCCCCTTTTTTAATGCGCCATTCATCGCCTGATTCCTAATCCGTCCAATCCGTCTAATCTTCTTTTACTACCAGCTACGAGCCACGAGCTTTTTCTTCGGCCTATCCCCTATCCACAAACTGCTCTACCCCAGTTCATGCTGCTTCATTTTACGGTAAAGCGTCGCCCTTGAGATGTTCATTTTTTCAGCAATGCGGTTTTTGCGCATTTTTTGCTGTAACAGCCGGACAATCATCGCCCGCTCAGCCTCCTGAGGCAAATCAATGTCCTCCCGGGCATCCGTGACATGGCCCGGATGCCTGATATGCTCGGGAACAAGATCCAACGTCAATTCCGAAGTCTTGAGAAAATTAATCATCCTTTCAATGGCGTTTTGAAGCTCCCGGACATTACCCGGCCAGGAATAACTCATAAAGGCCTCGATCACCTTTTTGTCCACATGGGCGATCCTTTTCTTCATAATGCTGGCGTAACGTTTGATAAAATAGTCGGCCAGAAGCGGGATATCGTCCAGACGGTCCTTGAGCGGCACCATTTCAATGGCAAAAACGTTGGCCCGGTAATAAAGATCCTCGCGGAAGTTTCCTTTGCGGACCTCTTCACGCAGATCCTTGTTGGTAGCGGCGATAATGCGGACATCCACCGGCCTTACCCGCGTGCCGCCGATACGCATGACGGATTTATCCTCGATTACGCGCAGAAGCGCCGTCTGCAGTTCCAGCGGCGTTTCCGCGATTTCATCCAGAAACAGGGTTCCCCCGTCGGCCAGTTCAAACTTGCCCTGATTGCCACCCCGGCGCGATCCGGTGAAGGCGCCTTCTTCATGGCCGAACAATTCACTGGCGATCAGCTCACGGGGAATGGCGCCGCAGTTAATAGCCACGTAGGGACCGTTTCTGCGGTCGCTGGCGTTATGAATAGCCTGGGCGAAGATATCCTTTCCCGTGCCGCTTTTCCCCAGAAGCAGCACATTGGAACTGCTCTGGGCCACCATTCTGGCCTGATCCACCGTCATCAGAAACCTGGGATTCTGGCCGTGAATATCGTCGAAACTGAAATTGGCGGAAGCGCCCATCATTTTAGTGACCATGGACTTGGCCCGCTGAATCTCATTGAGGATGATAATCCTGCCGATCACATTCTGATCGGGGGAAAGAATTGGGTTGCAGTTCAACGTATAGTCACCCGAAAGATTATGTGAAAAAATGCGGATTTCCGTATCGGTGATTGTTTCGTTATTCTCAATGAGCGTGAATAACTGGGCATTTTCGGGAAGGAAGATATCGCGCAGACTGCGCCCTTCCACTTTGGCATTGATCAGGCCGAATCGTTTGCGGGCGATGTCATTCATCAGCGTAACACATCCGCCGGAATCAATCGCTATAAGCGCCTCCTGGATGGATGAAATCACCGTCTGCTGATAACTGGCGGCCACCCGGCTTTCCGCGAGCGCGCGGCGGATTTTAAGCTCATTCTCTATCGCGTTGGCCGCCGAGACAACAATGCCCAGTGTATGCGGGTTGGCGCGGTAATAACGCCCGAAAATGGTGACGATGCCGATAAATTCACCATCCGCGTCGAAAATCGGGGCTCCACAACCCGTCGCTCCATGATACAGACGAATATATTGCTGAGGGCCGAACACCTGCATGGGTTTTTTGTAAAAAGCCACCGAACCCGCCACGTTGTTTCCGGAATACTTTTCCGCCCAGCAGGCGCCGATAAATCCTCTGGCGGTACGGATCAGCTTCTCCTCTTCAGGATCGCCCAGGACAACCAGCACATAGACCTCACGGTCTAAAAGGCTGAACAGAAAGCCGGAACCTTCCAGAAAGCGGTAAAGATTTTTCATAAAAGGCTGGCCGACATCAATCAATTCTTTGTTGCGGGTCAGCAGATCATCCAGCTCTTTTCCCTCCAATACCTTGTTCTCCGGCTTCACCAGAGGATCCACACCCAGACGGGCACAGCGTATCCAGGACTCGTAAACTTCCTCCGGAATGATGGACCTGTCCACTTCAGGATCGCCCGATATGAATTTGCGCCATTCGAGAAATGTCTGCTGATAAAATTTCTCGTAATACTCCGCGCCCATCAGATTGATGTCCCGGAGCAGCCGTCGCTTTTCTGATTTTTCTTCTTCCATTTTTCTCTCTCCGATTTTTAAACAGTCAATCGTTGTCTCAAAAATGATTCTATAATGTTTCACTGAGACAACAATGAAACATTATTTGATACATAAATCCAGCTTAAAATTTAATTATGAATAAATTCATAAACATAAGATAGTCCGTAATCTGGCATGATGCATGCTAACCACAGGGTGAAACAAAACGTCATCATTATTCGCTAAATTGAGGAGGAAGTTCATTTTGCAGTCCAGACCCTGGCAGAAAAACTACGACTACCCCGTTCCTACGACGATTCGATTCCCGCAATTTCCCGCTCAGAACTTCCTGCACTTTGCTGCTTCGCAATACCCCTTTAAAGCAGCCACGGATTTCTACGGGTCGGAAATGACTTTTTCACAGCTGCGCACCCAGATGCTGCGGATGGCCAACGCCCTGGTTCAAATGGGCGTTAAAAAAGGCGATCGCATCGGTCTGGCACTGCCCAACTGCCCTCAATACATCATCGCCTATTACGCCATTTTGTCCGCGGGCGGTATTGTCGTCAACATGAATCCCATGTACACCCATGATGAACTCAAGTTCATGATGGAAAACACAGCGATTAAAATACTGGTCACCTTCGACGGGGCTCTGCCCACCATGCGCCCGCTCTCCAAAGAGCTGGGCACCGCGCTGATTGTCACCCGGGTAACTGATTACATCACCGGGCTGGGCGTCAGCTCATCAAAAGGATTAGAGCTGGAAGAGGGTTGGCATCATTTTTCCGAACTCATTGAAGGTTGCTCCAATACACAGCTCCCCCGTATCGACTTCACCCCCTCCGATGCCGCCCTTATCCAGTTTACCGGAGGAACGACCGGCCTGCCCAAAGGCGCGTTGCTGTCTCACGGCAATGTCGTCGCGGCAACGCTGCAGAGCGCTCTGTGGGGGGCTCATATCACGACATGCACGGCTCCGGAGAAGCGAAACGTGCTGGGCATCATCCCCTATTTCCACATTTACGGCAACACATGCTGTATGAACTGGGGCATGCTCAGCGCCGCCACACAGGTATTAATGCCCCGCTTTGATCTTGATGAGGTACTGGGAACCATCAAGCGGGTCGACCAGATCACTTATTTTCCGACAGTTCCCACGATGATCACAGCCATCATCAACCATCCCAAAGCGGCAGAAATGAACCTCGACCAGCGGTTCCGTTTCTTTAATTCCGGCGGCGCGCCCATGCCCCTGGAACTCATCCAGAAAGTGAAAGACCTCGGCATTTTCTTCGGTGAGGGATGGGGCATGAGCGAGACCGCGTCGCTGGGCATTTCCAATCCGATTCTGGCCAACCGTCCGGGCGCCATCGGCGTCCCTCTTATGGAAAACGATGTACGCCTGGTCAACATCGAAAACGGAATTGACGATGTCAAGCCCGGCGAGCCCGGTGAAATCCTGATCAAAGGCCCGTCGGTTATGCAGGGCTACTGGAACAATCCGGAGGAAACCAAGATTCAACTTACCGACGGCTGGCTGCATACCGGCGACATCGGACAGGCGGACGAAGATGGTTACATCTACATTGTTGATCGTAAAAAAGACATGATCATCGCCGGTGGCTTTAACATCTACCCGCGCGAAGTGGATGAAGTGCTGTATCAGCACCCTAAAATTGCCGAAGCGGTGACCGTCGGCGTGCCGGACGCATACCGCGGTGAAACGGTGAAAATCTTTGTCGTCCTGAAGCCCGGTGAAAAGACGACCGACAAGGAAATCATCGATTTCTGCCGCACCAAACTGGCCGCCTACAAGGTTCCGAAAGTCGTGGAATTCCGGGAGAGCATCCCCAAATCCGCGGTGGGCAAGATTCTGCGGAAGATCCTGCGCGAAGAGGAAATGGCCAAGCAAAAAAAATAAACACCCGGCTGATTTCAGTCAGCCGCTAAAGATCCCCTTTTTTTCCTGCCGAAGAGGAAGAGGGGCTCAGAGAACAAAAAGCATATCCAACATGCTTTCTCTGAACCCTCTTCCTCACCCCCCCTTTTTTAACATCCAGGATTCAACACGAGGCATTATTTGCTCCATCTGACTGAAACCGATCTCATGCACACAACACTGTCCTTGACCCCCATGCTTTTTCAGTGTAGTCAGGATGAAAATATCTCGAAAAAAAGGAGGCCGTTTCGCCTGAAGTCTCCGTCATTTTCGGGGAAGATGAACCATCAAACACCCCCTGTCAGGAAGGAGACAACTCATGAGCGACGCAACCGAACCCAAAATAACGAACATTAGAATAAACCCGGATAACCTTTATCGGGAAGAATCCTTTACGGATCTGACCTATGTCACCATCCGGCGCCTGGCGCCTGTAAAAATCGACGGCTCGTCTGACGAAAGCCGTGAACCTCTTTTCACCGGAATGGCCCAGTTGATGTCACCCAACGGTCCTATCCCCGTTCAGTGTCTGATTGAAGGCGCGAAAACACTTGGCGAGGCGGCGGAAAAGTTACCGGATGCCATTGAAAAAACAGTCCAGTCCATGATTGCCGAAGCCCGGGAAATGGAACGAAATGAAGCCTCCAAGCTCATTGTTCCCGGTCAATAAAGACGATGTTGCAGCTGTTTTCTCAAATAGCGGGAAATGGATACCTGCTTCAGACTGAATATTTTCAGTGGAATATAAATA
>CAZDYR010000085.1:0-4003 GCA_964509625.1 uncultured Smithella sp.
ATTGAATGTTGGGTCGTGGGCAACGATAGCGGCTTTTGGTATTAAGGATTGGGAATATGGGAAGTCGAAATTTCATTTTAAAAATGAAGGATGGTTTGAAAGAGATACAAGCTATGGAGGGGCAGACAAGTTGTCTCATGCATGGTCGGGCTATGTAATGAGTCACCTTTTTTCATATGCATATCGCAAATGGGAATACCCAGACAAGCAAGCAAATCTTTATGGAGCATTATCCAGTTTAGGCGTAAACACATTTATGGAGTTAGCCGATAGTTTTAGTCCATCACAGGGGTTTTCCCATGAGGACATGATTATGAATATTTTAGGATCTGGACTCGGTTATATTTTGGGAGAGTACCCGAGTCTTGCCAGTAAGATTGATTTCAGACTGGAGTTTACACCCAAATTTGATTCTGATGATTTAAAGATCGGGACCCGTTATGAAAGGTACACGTATTTAATCGTTGTCAAAGCCGATGGATTCGATTTCATCAAAAATCCTTATTTGCGATATTTGGAGTTTCATTTGGGATATAATGCTCGCGGCTACGATGATTATGTGCAAGGCGGCCCGGACGATCGCCGCCGCCGTGTATCCGCAAGCCTTGGCTTTAATGTAAGCAAGCTTCTGCAAAAATACGTGAAGACAACCGTTCTCGACTATGTTCAGCTGCCTTACACCTCGCTAAGGGCGAGCTTCCCATTAGATTGAGAAATAAAAAATGGCCAAACGCCAACTTCACATGTGAAACAATTATCTTAAGCTAGTCAGCCTCAAGAAACCGTTGATCCTGACTTCACGATTATAAGGAATATGCTTCAGGATATGAAAAGGATAACAACTACCAAGCTCATTGTCATATCGGCCATTTTTCTGGTCCTGTTCGACAACTTCGCTTTTTTTAGAGATGTTATAGAAGTTTATCCTGTCTCCTGGGGTAATATAGGTTTTCTCTTATCACTGGCGGTGGCGTTGACGGGCGTGATCATTCTCATGCTGGTCCTTATATCCTCAAAATATACCATAAAACCCATTTTGATTCTCATCCTTTTCATTGCTTCGCTTGCCAGCTACTTCATGAACAACTACAACGCGGTCATCGATCACACGATGATTCAGAATATCTTCTCGACGAATGTAAAAGAAGCCGTTGATCTGTTCAGTTTTAAATTGGTTTTATATGTTCTCATTTTGGGGTTGTTACCCTCCCTGTTAATTTATTGGGTCGAGGTGAAACATGGCACCGTAAAAGCGGAATTTATCTTACGCCTGAAACTCATCGCGATTACTGTGGCGGTGATATTCTTTTCTGTTTTAATTTTCAGCAAATTCTATACGTCTTTCCTGCGAGAACATAAACCGCTACGCTATCGAACGAATCCAACATACTCCCTCTATTCTATGGGAAAATATCTCAACAACAAATTTAAAGATCTGAATATCGAACTCAAACCTATCGGTAAAGATGCGAAGATCCCGGAGACCGATACTGATCGAGAATTGATCATTTTGGTCATCGGTGAAGCCGCCCGAGTGGATCGATTTTCCCTCAATGGTTACCCGAGAGAGACCAACCCTTTACTTAAAAATGAGGATATCATCAGCCTGAGAAATGTTCATTCCTGCGGAACATCAACGGATGTCTCCTTGCCCTGCATGTTTTCGATTTATAGCAGAGGCAGTTATACTGAAAAAAAGGGGAAATCGACGGAAAATTTGCTCGACGTGTTAAGTCATACCAAAAAGATCAACATTTTATGGCGGGAGAATAATTCCGATTCAAAAGATGTTGCCTTGCGGGTGCGCTATGAAGATTACAAGCATCCCTATAAAAATCCGATCTGCGATGAAGAATGCCGCGATGAAGGTATGCTGGAAGGGTTGCAGGACTATATCGATAGTCTGCCACAGGGGGATATTTTGATTATTCTGCACCAGATGGGCAATCACGGGCCAGCCTATTACAAGAGGTATCCAAAATCGTTTGAGAAATTCAAACCGACGTGCCAAACGAATGAATTAAATAAATGCTCAAATGACGAAATAAATAACGCCTATGACAATGCCATCCTGTATACAGATTATTTTCTTCATAAAGCCATTAAATTGCTGAAGCAAAATGATGGCAAGTTTGAAACAGCCATGATCTACATGAGCGACCACGGCGAATCGTTAGGCGAAAAAGGTTTGTATCTTCACGGTATCCCCTATTTTATAGCACCGGACGCACAAACGCACATTCCCGTGATTTTCTGGTTAGGAAACAATTTCCAGGCACAGAAAAAATTTCTAAAGGACAAGGTCAATAAGGAATATTCACACGAAAATCTCTTTCACACCGTATTGGGCATGCTGGAAGTCAACACGTCTCTTTATGATAAGAAAAAGGATATTGTATACTCCAATGAATAGAGGATTGATGTCGTTTTCGCGGCCATAATTCCCTTGGGCCCAAAGATCAATCTCTGTATATTTAACGCACTGAATATGTAATTGCAGTCTTTAATGTATAAGCAATGAAACTAAGTCCATCCTTACCCCTGGATGCGGAAGCGATTACGGAAACCATCAGTTATTATCAAGTGGCCAGCTACCTTTATAAACATGGACTATACAATGCCTTGACAGCTGATGAGTTCGCCGATTACATGAAACAGGGTCGCGCGATGGCGGCAAAATCTCGGCCGACACAATAAAACAGGGAGTTAGTTAGAGACTTCACTTAGAGATAATTAAGCGATGCACAGATCGTGTAAAGAGGAAGGTTAGACAAATCATTCCATCATGAAGCATATCGGACGAAAATTATTTCATTTCTTAGGTGGTCTCGGACTGCTTTCGCTCTATTATTTGCTTGGACGGCGAAACGCGCTGATCTGCTACGGTCTCATTGCCCTGGCTGTCCTCGTCTTTGACGTGACCCGTCTCAAGATTGTCGGATTTAACCAATTTATGCAAAGACGATTCGGCAGTTTTATCAGAACAAATGAGGGAAACAAACTGACTGGAATGTTACCCTATGTGCTTGGCGTCGGCCTGACGTTTCTGTTTTATCGGACCGACATAGCAACGGCGGCCATTTTGTTTCTTGCTTGCGGAGATGTCGCGGCAACAATGATCGGAGAACAATTTGGCCGGACAAAAATTGCCGGGGAGAAAAGTCTGGAAGGAGCACTGGCTTTTGTCGCTGCTGCGGTTGTAGCAGGTGTCCTGCTGAACCTGACAGCCATCCAACTTCCGTTCGGTCTTCTACTTGTCGGCGCGGTCATCGCCGCGGGGGTGGAACTCCTGCCGTTGTCCCTAAACGACAATCTGGTGATTCCGGTGGTCACAGGTGGGGTCATGGAAATATTGGCGCGAATGACCGGTTAGGCCTGGCCATGGTAGGAAAGGGACAATAGAACGTTAAATCCGTTAATATTCCCTCGTCAGCGTTCAATAAACTTTAGATGCGCTATCCAAGTTCCATGATGGAGCATGGTATAAATATATATTCTTTCCATTGCCCACGCTCATCTTTTGGGTAACCTGCTAGCGGATACCGCCTATTCCGAACCACTTCAGGATCGTTTCGTTTGCTTCGTGCGGGTAGGTGTGCGAGAGATCTTCTATAACCTTCAGCTGGACATCCGCTCCTGATTGAAGCAGATCTTTACACGCCTGAACCGTCCAGTTCACGGGAAATATCCAATCCTGCGCGCCATGCACCCACAGGATGCGTTTCCCCTTCGCACATCGCAAATCCACCGGGGGCAGCGCGCAGGATAGCGGAGCAATGTTCTGATAAACACTATTCCCGGACATCCCCATGGCCAGCGCAAAGGTTCCTCCGTCGGACATTCCGGTGAGCAAAACGCGGGAGCGGTCAATGTGGAAGCGTGAACAGACCTGATCCAGATGGCGGTTTAAAGGCCTTTCATCAACTTCAATATTAGAAATTGACCAGGTCATAGCCTGCGAAGTTGGCGCGAAAATGAAAAAGCCCCTGCTGCGGGCTTCACG
>CAZDYR010000085.1:4103-8475 GCA_964509625.1 uncultured Smithella sp.
AGGCTAAACAGCGCCTCCTGCGCGCGGCAATATTTGCGCGCCGACCGCAGCGCGGAAATATAAGCGGCCTGGAGGTCTTCTTCATCGGCAAAGCTACTGATGGCGCTGTGCATGAGATCACTTGCGCGCAGGAATCCGGCCCGAATATTTTCGTCCGGACCATCATGACTGCTCTCATTCAGAAATTGACGCGCAGCCGCAAGCGGCTCTAGATGGACAAACAATCCGTCCCTGATCTCGGCCAGGATAACGGGATTCAACCTGCGCATCGCTGTTTCAAAGGCGTAAAACGCCTGAACAAGATTTTCGGATATTTCCCGGGGAATCATCACTTAAACCGCCTCAAACAAATCACATTGGATTCAGAACCTGTATCGCTCTTATTTTAGCAAAACACAGAAAAGAAAGATGGGCAATCATAAACCATTCATCGTCCCCATCATTTTTTCATTCACAGCAGATTCGTATCGTCTTTTCACCCAATAAACATCCAGCAGCAAGCTACGGATAATCAATACACGTCTTGCGTAAGCGGGATTGACAAACGCCGGAGCATTTTGTTAGCCAAATCAAGGAATTAATTTCAGACTTTGCCGCTCAGCATATCGGAAACGCGGAGGAATACCCGGAGCTTGTATGCAAACGGCACATAAGTTGAACATCTTTCCGGAGGAAGAGCGGCCTGACCTGACTTGACGACATTTTCATTTTCGTGATAACGTCCGCCAACTTAAAAACCGGAGCCTTTAGCATGTCCGAATTTCATTATTTCCATCACACCGCTGCGCGAGAGAAAGAAAGAACATGATCACAAAAAAAGATTCCCCGATCATTATGCTGCTCACCCGTTTTCGCGACTCCCGCCTGGTCTGGGATGTCATGGGATCGCTTTATAACCAGAGGATCTATGATGCGATCAGCGAGCTATACAACCACATCGCCCGATGGGCCACGCCGGCCGGACAGGTTCGCATTTTGGATGCAGGCGCGGGCCGCGGCTATATATCCCTTCAACTTGCCGCCTGGAATCCCCGGGCCATGATCACGGGAATTGATTATTCTTTCATGCAGGTTCGCCTGGCCGAGAAACTGCGTCAAAAAAGAAAAATCGCCAACTGCTCCTTCAGCCGTGGGAATGTTATGGCCATCGATTTTCAGGATGCTTGCTTTGATGCTGCCGTCAGTATCGGTTCCATTAAACACTGGCCGGACGGCTTGCGGGGGCTGAAAGAAATCAACCGCATCCTCAAGCCCGGCGGGCGACTGCTGATTTCGGAAACCGACCAGGAAGCGTCCGACGACGACATCCGGAATTTCATCAAACGATTCAAAATCTGGTTTATCCCCGACAGACTTCTTTTCTGGGGATTGCGTCACGTCATTTTTGGACAGAGTTATTCTGAAAAAAATCTGGCGGAGGCGGTTCGTCAGGCGGGATTCCGCGATGTGGAATGCCAGAGGATCACCCGGTGCCCTTACGTTATTGTGAAAGCGCGTAAATAAGGATCGTCCTAAATCCTGGCAAATCCCCGTTCCAGATCGGTGATGATATCCTCAACATCTTCAATGCCGACCGCCAGCCGGAAAAGATTATCCACAACCCCCAGCTCATAACGCTGCTCCCGGGTGTAGCGGTAATAGGTCACCGTCGCGGGATGCGTGATCAGCGTCTCCACGCCGCCGAGGCTGGGCGCGATGTAGATCATCTCCAGCGAATCCATGAATCGTTTCGCCGCGTCCAGATCGCCTTTGATCGTAAACGTAACCACACCACCCCCGCCTTTCATCTGCGCTTTGGCGATGGCGTAATGAGCATGGCTTTTCAGGAAAGGATAATACGTCTTTTCAATCTTCGGATGCTTATCCAGATACTCGGCAATTATAAAGGCATTTTCGTTTTGCGTCTTCACCCGGATGGGAAATGTCTTCAAACCACGCAGGAGCAGATAGCAGCAGTGCGGATCGATCACACCGCCCATGGATTTATGCAGCTCGCGTACTTTGCCGACGAGTTCCTTTTTGCCCAGAAGCACACCGGCCAGGATGTCATTGTGTCCGGCCAAATACTTGGTGCCGCTGTGAATGACCAGGTCGATGCCATAATCCAGCGGGCGTTGATTAAACGGGGTGGCAAACGTGGAATCGATGATGGTAATGACCTTGTGCCTGTCGCCGATCTGTTTGAATTTGACCATGTCAAATACATTAAGATACGGATTAGTCGGGGATTCCGAAAAAATAAAACGGGTATTTTTTTTAATCGATGCATCCATCAGGTCATAATCGCCGAAAGGCACGATGGTGCATTCGATGCCGAACCGTTTAAGATAGGTTCGGCAGAATTCCAACGTTCTTCCATAACAATCATCGGTGATCACAATATGATCACCGGATTGCACCAGTGCCAGAATGGTGGTGGTGATCGCCATCATTCCCGAAGAAAACATCAGCGCGTCCTCGGCACCGTCCAGCACCGCCAGGCGCTGCTCCGCCACTTTCTCGGTTGGGTTTCCATACCTGCCGTATTCATAGCGTTTTTTGGCGTTTTTGGTATAGGCTTCTATTTCGTTACTGTCTTTAAAACAATACGTGGAGGACTGCACAATGGGCGTGGTAATGGAATCGGCATAGCGCGCACGGTCCTCACCGGCATGGATGGCTTTTGTGAAAATGGATTTTGATTTATCTTTCAGGCTCATAGGTTCCTTTCAAAGCAGGCATTTCGCAGGTATGCTTGCTTTTACGCTTCGCAGTATAGAAAGAAGAATTCTGGCTGTCAATGGACAATTTCAGAAATAATGAACAAGGAATGCCCTCAGAGGTATTGACATTTTTCACTTTAATCCCTAGAATTAGAATAATGGTAGCAAGCTGTCGATGTATGCAAGGAATGCATTTATATCGCAGTAAGCTGCGAAGAATTAACACTTGTCCCGCTTAAGCGGGATTGAAAAAGAAAAAGATAAGGAAAATCGAATCATGCCCATATATGAATTTGAATGCGATAAATGCAAAAAACAGTTTGAAGTCGTCACGCTGAGCCTCAGCGAAAAGCCAAAAGCCGTCTGCCCGAAATGCAAATCTAAGAAAACACATAAGCTGGTCTCCAAGGTTGGTAAAGGCAAGTACGGTTCTCTGCATTCGGGTTCATCCTCCTCAGCAGGCTCAGCCGCCAGTTCCGGCTGCTCGTCGTGCTCCTCTTCGAATTGCTCATCGTGCGGACATTAAAATCAACCACCTCGCAGCAAGCTGACGACGTATGCACGGAACGTCATAATATCGAAGCAAGTTATGGAGAATCAACACGCGTCCCGCTTAAGCGGGATTGAAATGATATAGCGCCGGGACGGGAGACTGTATAATCTTTTGATAAAGTTCAGAATTCCCCGCCCCGGCAGTTGCCCTTTGAAGAGAGATATGTTTTTTACTTCCACAAGCCGTTTGCCGAAAGCAGTAAGCTTTCCCCGATTCTTTAATTGACCATTTGTTTAAAAGATGTATAATAGCAGCCACATCTGATCATCGTTACCTTGCTTGGCCTCCTCCGCCGCTCCACTTTATGAGCAGTTTCATCTGAATTACACACAGCATTCTCATTAAGATATCGTTTTTGAACATTTGCTATTGTTTTTATCGCTCATCACCTTTGCGTTACAAGTCTGTTGCCGAGGATTGCCCTGTGTCATCAATTCCTGCAATGGACTCGTTATGCATAATTACCGGCCCCGAAAACCGGTGTGTAGCGTTTGGATGCTTTTAACCTATTAAACAGAAAGGAGATAGACGATGAGCAGCATTTATAAAGTTATTGAAATTATCGGAGGCAGTGAAAAATCATGGGAAGACGCGGCGAAAAAAGCCATGGAAACAGCCGCGAAAAGCCTGAAAGAAATCCGGATTGCTGAAGTCAAGGAACTCGATATGCGGGTCGAGAAAAACAAGGTGGTAGAATATCGCGTGAAACTGAGAGTCTCGTTCAAGTATCTGGTCGGTTAATATTCCCAAGCACCAAACCTTTAAAGCGGCGGATATTTTTCCGCCGCTTGCAGGGGGTGAGAACCGGGCCATCATTACGCCATCGCAAGGACGTATTTCATGATTCGCAGAATCATAGATGTATACCATCGGCAATATACATGGCAATGCCTTTGCGGATAATCATCACACCGATGGCCGCCAGAAGCAGGCTGATGATTTTGGATATGGCCTTGGAACCCGTCTTTCCCAGCGCCCGGTTAATCAGCGGCGCCATGATAAAAATAACTCCCACAATCAGAATATTCGCGGCAATGGCCAGCGACGTAATCAATACGCTGTGTTCACTAATCAACAAAAGCGACGTTGTCAAGACGGCCGGCCCGGTGATCAGCGG
>CAZDYR010000086.1:0-8464 GCA_964509625.1 uncultured Smithella sp.
GGCCGCGGCGGACCCGGTTACCGGTTCGGGGATGAATTTGTCAAAGAGCTGCGCCACAGCAAGCCGGGCATCTTGTCCATGGCCAATGCCGGACCGCAAACCAATGGCAGCCAGTTTTTTATAACGCACGTTCCCACGCCCTGGCTGGACGGCAAGCACACCGTCTTTGGCGAGGTGGTCAGTGATGTCGATCAGGAAATCGTCAATGCCATCGCGCAGGGCGACAAAATTCATTCCATTGCGATAGAAGGCGACATTTCGGAGCTGATGGAAAGCGTCAAGGCGTATGTCGATAAATGGAACACCGCGCTGGACGCGAGCTTCCCGAAATTGCCGAAAGTTCCAAAATAATCGCGGCATGGCTTCAGAGGCAGTCCTGTGAGAAGGCTAGAAATTACCCCGGAACGCATGGTCGAGGAAGACGGGTCGATTCATTTCGGCACTTTCCGCGCGCCGTTCAAAAATGCCAATATTCTTGATGCTTCCCTGTATGCGTTTCCGGCTCCCCGTTTCTGGAGAAATTTCCGACTGAAGGAATGGCAGCATTACGGGATTATCACTCCGACGCACTACTTCGGCATGGTGATCTTTGACGCCAAGTTTCTGGGCGTATCCTTCTTCTATGCTTATGACCGGTTGAGCAATACCCGGTTTGAGCACAGCCGGCAGGCGCGGGGAAAATCCATTTACGTCGCCGGAGAGCCTTATCAGGATGGCTGCCGGTTTGATGCCGGAGGTTACCGCCTGTCGTTTGAAAACAGACTGGACCAGGGTTTCCACCGGATCGCAATCGACATCAGCGGCGAAGAGGAACGTCCGGCCGTCCAGGGTGAAATCATCATTCATGAAGATTTAAACGTGGTTGAGCCGCTGGTTCAGGTATCTCCGATCAACAGCGTCCGGCCGTTTTATACGCATAAAGCGGCTGTGCCCGTATCCGGCAGTATTGTACTGGGTTCGCGGGAAATTGTTTTGGAACGTAAAAATTGCATTGCTCTCATCGATGAGCAAAAAACGTATTATCCCTATGTGAGCTTCTGGAAATGGGCGACCGCCGCGGGTTACAGCCATGACGGCAAGCTTGTCGCTTTCAACCTCTGCCAGAACATGATTGCCCATGATGATGACGCCAACGAGAACTGCTTTTGGGTGGACGGGAAAATCTCCTGCTTGAAGGCCGCGCGTTTTGAATTTGGCGATGTCATGCAGCCATGGAAAATGAAAACCATGGACGGCCGCGTGAATCTTTCTTTTGTACCGATGGGCGAGCGGGCCCAAAGCATCAATACCGCCTTTGTCATCCGTTCCGACTTTCATCAGCCTTTCGGCCTCTACAGCGGCATCCTGACGGATGAACAGGGCATCGAGCATTCCATCAAGGATTATTTCGGACTGGCAGAGCATCATGTGACGAGATATTAGGCGGCAAGCGTGCCTCCTGCCTCCTGACACATCCCCTTTTAAAAATCATCATTATGCTTGATATTATGCGGCACGATTGGTAAAGTATGACATCGTAAAACGGGAGCCGATGTTGCGGGTTCGCCGCTCGCGGTGATTGGGAGCATTCTGTGTATCTGGTTTGACCGGAGTGTGTCATGGCAGGAAAGCCGACCTACGAAGAATTAATCAAAAGGATACAGGAACTGGAATCGAGCGAGGAATTTCTCAATACCATTATTGAGAACATTCCCATGCTAATTTTCGTTAAGGAAGCAAAGTCTCTTAGATTCATCAGGTTCAACAAAACCGCGGACAAGCTCAAGGGAACCGATGAGGAAATCGCTTTAGGGAAAACGGATTACGACATTTTCCCGAAAAAGGAAGCCGAGGGATTCGTGGCCAGAGACCGCGAAGCCCTCAACACCAACACGATTATCGACATCCCGGAAGAGATGATCCGCACCGGAAACAATCTGAAACGAATCTATCATACCCGCAAGATTCCCATCATGGACAGGGAAGGGAAACCGCTTTACCTCCTGGGTATTTCAGAGGACATCACGGAGCGCAAAAAGCTGGAAGAACAACTGCTTCAGGCCCAGAAAATGGAATCCATCGGCAGGCTTGCCGGCGGCGTCGCTCATGATTTCAACAATATGCTGGCGGTCATTATCGGAAACACCGATATTGCGCTTGCCGAGATGAATCCTGACATGCCTATGTATAAGCGGCTTCAGGAAATTCGCAAGGCGGCCCAGCGTTCCGCGGAACTGACCAGCCAGCTTCTGGCTTTCGCGCGCAAGCAGATCGCCGCTCCGAGAGTATTGGACTTAAATGAAGTGCTTTCCGGCATGATCAAGATGCTGAGAATTTTGATCGGCGAAGACATCGATCTCGTCTGGATGCCGGCCTCCGAATTATGTCCGGTGAAGATGGATCCTTCGCAAATAGATCAGATTCTGGTGAACCTGTGCATCAACGCGCGGGACGCCATTACCGACGGGGGCCGGATCACCATTGAAACGGAAAATGTTTCCATCGACGAGGCGTATTGCGCCGGAAACTCTGAGTGCCTTCCGGGAGATTTTGTCCTGCTCTCCGTCAGCGACAACGGCCACGGCATGGATGTGGAAACAGTGCAGAAAATCTTTGAACCTTTTTTTTCCACAAAGAAATCGGACAACAAGGGAACGGGGCTGGGGCTGGCGACGGTGTACGGCATCGTTAAGCAGAACGGCGGTTTTATTCATGTTTACAGCGAGCCCGGTGTGGGGACAACCTTCAAGGTTTATCTGCCCGGACAAAAGAAAAATGTCGAGCATATCCAGCAGGCAACGACGGCTTCATCTTTGGTCGAAGGCCATGAAACCATTTTGCTGGTTGAGGATGAACCGGTTATTCTCTCCATGGCGACTCAGATGCTGGAGAAGTTCGGCTATTCAGTGCTGGCTTTTTCCCAACCATCCAAAGCGATTGAGGCGTCACAGGAGCATCGGGGCGAAATCCACCTGCTGATCACCGATGTTATCATGCCGGAAATGAACGGACCTCTTCTGGCGGATAAAATCCGTTCCATCCATCCGGAAATCAAATGCCTTTTTATGTCAGGCTACACGGACAACGTCATCGCTCATCGCGGCGTTCTGGATGAAGATGTAAATTTTATTCAAAAACCTTTTTCCATGCAGGCCATAGCTGAAAAAGTTCGCTCGGTGCTGGATGAAAAAGAATCCAGAAGCGACAAAAAGTAAGAGCGGACACTTTGAACTTCCCCAATTTAATAGTGCGCCAAAGCGTGCCAAGCATTTTTTAATGAGCAGAGTCTCTTTCAAACCGGAATTGATAATGAAAACAGCACCAATTTGCAGAGGTTATTCGCCCTTGACTTTCAATTTACATAAGCGCATTTATCTAGTGTTATTTTTCTCGTTATCTTAATAAACCAAACCAACAAACTAACTAACGACCAACTTTCTGGAGTCCGCCATAAAAAATATTATCGGAAGGTGCCGTAATCATGAAAGCAGACCTTTGGTCCCTGTACAGGCAGATGTATAAAAGCCGACTTTTTGAAGAAACGGTTATGAAGCTTTGGGAAGACGGGTTCATCTCCGGTGAAATGCACCTAGGGATAGGTGAAGAGGCGATCGTGGCGGGGATTGTGGATCATCTCATAGACGGTGATGCGCTTGCCCTTGATCACCGGGGAACATCACCGATGCTCATGCGTGGTATTGATCCCCGATTGCTATTAAAGGAGTTTCTCGGAAGACCGGATGGAATATGCAGTGGCATGGGCGGGCATATGCATCTTTTTTCTAAAGAAAAGCTGATGGCATCTTCGGGAATTGTCGGCGCCTCCGGTCCTGCTGCCGCGGGGTTTGCACTCGCTTCGCAATATTTGAAAAAAGGGAATATTGCCGCGGCCTTTTTCGGTGACGGTGCCATGAACCAGGGAATGCTCATGGAATCGATGAACCTTTCCGCTGCATGGAACCTGCCAGTCGTTTTTATTTGTAAAGATAATGATATGGCGATAGCCACGACTTCTTCCACAGTAACAGGTGGAAAACTTGCCGCCCGGGCCCGAGCATTCGGTTTGCTTGATTATGAAGTGGACGGAGGTGAGGTAGAAGAAGTGTGGGAGGTGGCCGGAAAGGCCATACAAAAGACGAGAAACGGTGATGGCCCTTCATTTATTCATGCTACATGCTTTCACTTTGAAGGGCATTTTCTGGGAGATCCCCTCCTGCGGATTGCGCGTAAGCCAATCAGGGAAATGAAGGAAATCAGCGGGCCGCTTATAAAATCCGCAACAAAAGCAACAGGGGCATCCATTATTAAACGTGCCGATAGCATCGGTTCCATTATCTCAATCCTGGGAGAAACAATCAAAAATGAGCTCTTTTCAAAAAAAGATCCCCTTACAGAAGCAAGGTCAAAACTGGAAAAAGAGAAAAAACGATTGCGGGAACTTGAGGATGAGGTGAGGGACGAGATAATAAAAATAGCAACAGCATGCTTGGAATAAACATGCTGACGCGGGAGGTATGTCCATGCGAAACATGACGTTCGCGCAGGCGATCGAAGATGCACTTGCCTATGCGATGGAGAAGGATTCCGGAATTGTGATTTTAGGTGAGGATGTCCATATGCTCAGAGTGAATCTTTATGCGCGTTTTGGAAAGTCGCGGGTTAGATCAACACCCATCAGCGAGAGCGCCTTTCTTGGCGCCGCGGTAACCGCCTCAATGTCCGGATTGCGCCCTGTTGTTGAAATCATGTTAATCGATTTTATTGCTGTTGCGGCTGATGCTCTTCTCAATCATGCGGCAAAAATTAATGCCTTTTCAAACGGCACCTGGCAGGTCCCTCTTGTTGTGCGGGCTGCTTGCGGCGGAGGGTATGGGGACGGCGGTCAGCACGAACAGTGCCTTTGGGGATGGCTGGCTCACATTCCCGGGTTATCAGTGGTGGTACCCTCAAATCCCGCTGATGCGGGCGGGCTCATGCTTGCCGCGATAGAAGAAAATGGCCCCGTCATATTTTGTGAACATAAACTGCTTGCCGACTATTGGCGCGATTACCTCGGCTCGGGTGGGCGTGAGACCGTTTCTTACAATGTGCCGGAACAGGGTCGGCAAGGAAATGTTCCCGACCAGTGGGAGGCAGTGCCGCTCGGTAAAGCAAAAATTCTCAGAGACGGATCAGATATTACCATTGTGAGTTTAGGGGTTGGTGTACACCGTTCTCTGGAGTCTGCGGTTATTCTTGATCAAAAGAGTATTCAATCAACCGTTATTGATCTGAGGAGCGTATCACCGCTTGATGTAGAATGTATCTGCGAATCAGTTGCCAAAACAAAGCGGCTGCTGGTAGTCGATGAGGATTATGAGCAATTTGGCTTGTCAGGTGAAATAGCCGCGCGTATCCTGGAAAAGGGGATAATCTTTCAATACGGCAGGTTGTGCACAAAGTCTACCATACCCTATTCAAGGAAACTCGAAGATGAAACGCTTCCGAGTACAGAGAAAATCGTTAACAGCGCATTGTCATTAATGAGCAAATGATAATCGGCGAAAGAGGCAGTAGGGTAGTATGGGGAGCATTAAAGGATGTTCGCTGTTTACTATTTACCCGTTACGTATCGAATGTGTTAACACACCGGATATTCTTCTCTTCCGTCTTCATTGGATATGGAAACAGAACCTTGAAAGATTGCTGAGAGGTGGCTGTTTCGCGATTGTCAAATTTTAACCAATTGTTTTAAAAGCGGTATTGATCAAGTCTTCATGGTGATCCCTGCCACTGAAGATTTCACGTCAGTCATCCGATAATGTCTTTGCGGGATGTTCGATGCTTTTAAGTCGGCATTTCATTTGCATTCATAAACATAAAACACGATGAAAGGAATCCGTATGAAAAGAATAAGTTTCGTAATTATTTTGCCGGTTTTAATCATTTTTCTACTTGCGGGTTGTGTGAAGAGTCCGTCTGTTCCTATGGAACAAAAACCTGATGTAAAACCACAAATTGCTGAACCGGCGAAACCGGAATCCAAAAAAGTTGAACCGGCAGCCGTCATACCCCAAAAACCCGACAGTCGCGTGTGGGAACATCTGGGAAAAACCCGCAGCGGGGATACCTATTACAATAAAGTCAATGTCACGCCATCCTCCGGAATTATATCCGTTTCTACTTATAAAGTTGTTTCAGATGATTTCAAACGGCAGACGGTTGCAGAAGTGAGAAAAAACGATCCGGAAAAACTCGCCGAATATGAGCGCTATGACCACAACATTCGCGTGGATGAAATCGACTGCCAGAGAAATATGTACAGGGTGAAAGAAACCACGGACTATGATGACCGGGGGAATGTGCTGAGCAGTTATCAATTTAAAAATGAACAGTGGAAAAGCATTCCTGTCCTCACGGGACTGGACACATTGCGTGAAAAATATTGTGTGTATCAGAAACAATCTGTAAAAAAGAAAAAGTAGACTTCCCGAAGGACCATCCCCTGAACCGCCGGGGGTGGTCCCGGGTTTTGCCCTTTTCAGACATTATTCTAATCCCGCTATCGCGGGACGAGCGTTAATTCTCCGCCGCTTGCTGCGATATAATGATATTTCTTGCATACATGTACCGTTTGCTGCTAGGCGGCTGATTCCCGCTATCGCGGGACGAGCGTTAATTCTGCGCCGCTTGCTGCGATATAATGATATTTCCTGCATACATGTACCGTTTGCTGCTAGACGGCTGATTCCCGCTATCGCGGGACGAGCGTTAATTCTGCGCCGTTTGCTGTGACATAATGACTTTCCCTGCATATCCCGCTGCTTGCGACGGGGTTGTTTATTCCGGAATCAATATCATTCCTGCCTGTCGAACAGCACCCACCCGTCCTTTTTTATTGTGAAAAATAATATTTTGTCCAAATCCTGTTGACAGGGGAATCTTCTCTTCATATACTCCCGCGACAAAAAATGCTGACTTATCCAAAATAAGGAGAGAAGTAAATAATGAAACAGAATTTATACGACTATCTGGCCGGCAACGAGTATCCGGGCCGCGGCATCTGCGTCGGGAAAACGCCGGGCGGAGGGAAAGTCCTGATTGCCTATTTTATCATGGGCCGCAGCGTCAACAGCCGCAACCGCGTGTTTGATCCGGTCGACGGCGGCATCCGCACCAAGGCCGCCGATCCGTCCAAAATGACGGACCCGCATTTGATTATCTACAACCCCGTGCTCACGGTGGACGATATCACCATCGTGACCAATGGTGATCAGACCGATACCATCAAACATTTCATGATTCGCGACGACTATACCGGTTTTGGTTTTGAAGCCGCACTGCTGACGCGCACCTTTGAAGACGACGGGCCCAACTGGACACCGCGTATTTCCGGCATTGTGGACATGAAAACGGGCCGCTACAAACTGGGTATCCTGAAAAGCTGTGACGGTGACAACAGAAGCTCTCAGCGTTTCACCTTCGATTACACGGAGCCTCTGGCGGGCGAAGGGCACTTCATCAGCACTTACAGGTGCAACGGCAACCCGATTCCCAGTTTTGAAGGCGAACCCGTTCGCGTGAGTCTGGATGAGGAAGATCCTAATGAATACGCCGGTAAATTGTGGGATGCCCTGAATGAAGACAATAAAGTAAGCCTGTTTGTCCGGGCGATTGATCTTAAAACCCGGGCGTATGAAGATGTTATTATCAACAAATACAAAACAGTGGAGGGATGATCCATGAATGAAATACAACTGAAGTACGGCTGCAACCCCAATCAGAAGCCTGCCAGAATCTTCATGGCGGACGGCGGCCATCTGCCGGTGGTTGTCCTGAACGGAAAACCCGGCTACATCAACTTTCTGGACGCCTTCAACAGCTGGCAGCTGGTAAAAGAACTCAAAGAAAATACCGGCATGGTTGCCGCGGCTTCTTTTAAACATGTTTCGCCGGCCGGAGCCGCCCTGGGCTATCCCCTGGACAGAATTTTGCGCAAGATGTATCACATCGACGCCAAAATGAAGCTCTCACCGCTTGCCTGCGCCTACGCGCGCGCCCGCGGCGCCGATCGCATGAGCAGTTTCGGCGACTGGATCGCGCTTTCCGATGTGTGCGACGCCCCCACGGCCAGGATCATCAAAAATGAAGTCACCGACGGCATCATTGCCCCGGGATATGAGCCGGAAGCTCTGGAAATACTGAAGTCCAAAAAGGGCGGAAACTATAATGTCGTTTCCATCGATACCGGCTACGCGCCTGTCTCCCTGGAGCACAAACAGGTTTATGGCATTACCTTCGAGCAGGGCAGAAACGATCTCAAGATCGACAATCGCATGCTGGATAACATGGTGACGGAAAATAAAACTTTGACGGACGCGCAGAAGCGAGATCTGGTTCTGGCGCTTATAACCCTGAAATACACCCAGTCCAACAGCGTGTGTTATGTCCAGGACGGTCAGGTCATCGGCGTGGGAGCAGGACAGCAGAGCCGCATCCACTGCAC
>CAZDYR010000087.1:0-8430 GCA_964509625.1 uncultured Smithella sp.
GATTAAGCGCGTGGCCATCAAACAGGCGGATTTGGCCGGGAAAGTCCTTTCGTCGGATGTGCATGATCCCGCAACCGGAGAAGTTCTTTTCCGCTGCAATGAAGAGTTGCCCTTAAACGGACTGGAGATTGCTCAGGAAAAGGGCGTCAAGGAATTGAAGTTCATTCACATTGATGAAGACCTTGATAACGCTTCCATTCGTGACACGTTGTTGATGGATCGCATTGAGACGGCCGAAGATGCCATTATGGAAATCTATCGAAGACTGCGTCCCAGCAATCCTCCGACACCGGAAACGGCCGCGAAGTTTTTTAACAGCCTCTTTTTCGAGACGGAAACCTATGACCTGTCGGATGTCGGCCGTGCGAAAATGAACTATAAACTGCGTCTGAACGTTCCAACGGATTTAACTGTTCTGCGCAATGAGGATATTCTGGCATCTGTAAAGTATTTGATTGACCTGAAGAACGGTGCCGGTGAATGCAGTGTTGACGATATCGACCATCTGGGCAACCGCCGCGTGCGTTCCGTGGGTGAACTGATCGAGAACCAATATCGCATCGGTCTGGTGCGCATGGAACGGGCCATTAAGGAAAAGATGAGCCTTCAGGATATCGAAACCATGATGCCGCACGATCTCATTAACGCCAAACCGGTCTCGGCGGTAGTCAATGAATTTTTCGGATCGAGTCAGCTTTCTCAATTCATGGATCAAACCAATCCATTGTCGGAAATCACGCATAAACGACGGCTGTCCGCCCTGGGTCCCGGAGGGCTCACGCGAGAACGAGCCGGATTTGAAGTTCGTGACGTTCATCCGACCCATTACGGCCGCATCTGTCCGGTTGAAACACCGGAAGGACCGAACATCGGTTTGATTGTATCCCTGAGCACTTACGCGCGAGTGAATGAGTTTGGCTTCATAGAGACACCCTATCGCCTGGTCGAAAAAGGCAAGGTGCTGGAAGATGTGAAATTCATGACAGCCATCGAAGAAGAAAATCAAATCATCGCTCCCGCAGACCGGCCGCTGGATAAAAGAGGAAAATTTGAGGAAGAACTTATTTCGGCCAGAAAAGGCGGAGACTTCATTTCAGTCATGCCAGAAGAAATTAAAATGATGGATGTCGCCCCCAATCAGCTTGTTTCCGTGGCGGCCGCTCTCATTCCTTTCCTTGAGCACGATGACGCTAACCGCGCGCTCATGGGGTCCAACATGCAGCGTCAGGCTGTGCCGCTCATGTGCCCAGAGGTACCCGTCGTCGGTACGGGCATGGAAGCCATTGTGGCCCGGGATTCCGGCGCTGTTGTCGTGGCGAAGCGCGCGGGGGTTGTGGAAAGCGTTGATGCCTCGCGCATTGTCGTTCGCGCCGGCAAACCGGAAGAAGACGGCCTGGATACCGGAGTGGATATTTATACTTTGTCCAAGTATCAGCGATCCAATCAGGACACGTGCTTCAATCAAAAACCAATCGTTGCCGTCGGTGACCGTATACAGAAAAGAGATATTCTGGCCGACGGTCCCGCCACGGATAACGGTGAACTGGCCCTGGGACGAAATGTCATGGTCGCGTTCATGTCCTGGGGTGGTTACAACTATGAAGACTCCATTCTGGTCAGCGAAAGAATCGTCAAGGAAGATATTTACACATCCATTCATATTGAAGAGTTTGAAACCATGGCCCGTGACACCAAATTGGGCAAGGAAGAGATAACACGGGATATCCCCAATGTTGGCGAGGAAGCGCTTCGTAATCTTGACGAAAGCGGTATTATCCGCATTGGTGTATCCGTAAATCAGGGCGACATTCTGGTGGGCAAGATCACGCCCAAGGGTGAGACGCAGTTATCCGCCGAAGAAAAATTGCTGAGAGCGATTTTCGGCGAGAAAGCCAGCGATGTGCGCGACACGTCGCTGCGCGTTCCGCCAGGCGTGGAAGGCACTGTTATTGACGCCAAGATCTTTACGCGCAAGGGCGCCGACAAGGATTTGCGTTCGCAGGCCATCGAAGAAGACGCGATTGAAAAATTGACCAAAGACCGGGATGATGAAATCCGGATTCTAGCGGAATCGATCAAGAAGGATATCGCCAAACTGGTCATCGGCAAAACAGCGGCAGGCAAAATCGTCGACGCAAAGAAGAAGACGATTCTGAAAAAAGGCGACAAGATCACCAAAGAAGTCTGGTCGGAGATTCCTTTCACATACTGGAAGGAAATCACGATTGCTGAAAACGACGGTTCAGAGGAAAAACTGGCGAATCTGCTTTCGATGATGGATAGAAAAATCGATTTTGTTAAAGCGCATTTTGAGGAAAAGCTTGACAAGATTAAAGCCAGTGATGAGTTGCCGCCCGGTGTGATCAAGATGGTTAAGGTCTATGTTGCCATCAAAAGGAAATTGTCGGTTGGTGACAAAATGGCGGGCCGTCACGGCAACAAGGGTGTGTTGTCCAGAATTCTTCCGGAAGAAGACATGCCGTATTTTGCCGATGGATCAACCGTGGATATCATTCTCAATCCGCTGGGCGTTCCGTCCCGTATGAACGTCGGCCAGATTCTCGAAACCCATCTCGGGTGGGCAGCCAAGTCCATCGGTGAGGGACTCAATGAATTGCTGGAAAAGAACAGCAACCTGAATCAGATTAAAAGTGAATTAAAAAAAACCTATTCAACCCCGGAATTCGATGAATTTCTGGAAAATGCATCGACGGAAGACATCAAAAGGTTTGTCGGCCGCCTGAGAAAAGGCATGCTGGTGGCAAGCCCCGTTTTCGACGGCTGTCCTGAGCCTCAGATTCACAAATTGCTGGATACGGCGGGTTTGCCGGAAAACGGACAGTCCGTGCTGTTCGACGGTAGAACGGGAGAGCCCTTCGATCAGGAGGTAACGGTCGGCATCATTTACATGCTGAAATTACACCATCTGGTTGATAATAAAATTCATGCCCGCTCGATTGGGCCGTACTCGCTCGTCACCCAGCAGCCGCTGGGCGGCAAGGCGCAATTCGGAGGTCAGCGACTGGGCGAAATGGAAGTCTGGGCTATGGAAGCTTACGGCGCCTCCTACACGTTGCAGGAATTCTTAACGGTTAAGTCCGACGACGTGGCAGGGCGGACGAGGATTTACGAATCCATCGTCAAAGGTGAACATACATTTGAGCCGGGTCTGCCGGAATCCTTCAACGTTCTGGTGAAGGAACTCCAGAGCCTCGGATTGGACGTGGAATTGGTTGAGGAAGAATAATACTTCCGGATTGCACAAAAGTTTTTAAAAAAGTAGGAGAATAATCTGTGGAAGACGTTTTCAGTTATTTTGAAAAACCAAAAAATCCGATCAGATTCAACGCAATGAAGATTTCGATCGCCTCGCCGGAAAAGATTCTTTCCTGGTCGAACGGCGAAGTGAAGAAGCCGGAGACGATCAATTACCGGACATTCAAGCCGGAGCGAGATGGCCTGTTCTGCGCCAAAATCTTCGGGCCGGTGAAGGATTATGAATGTCTATGCGGCCGTTATAAGCGCATGAAGCATCGCGGTGTCGTCTGTGAAAAGTGCGGAGTCGAAGTGATTCAATCCAAAGTTCGCCGCGAAAGAATGGGCCACATCACCCTGGCCACGCCGGTGGCGCATATCTGGTTTTTAAAAAGCCTGCCCAGTCGGATTGGCAACGTGATGGATCTGACACTCAAAGAACTGGAAAAAGTGCTTTATTTCGAATCCTGGATTGTGCTGGATCCGAAAGATACCCCGCTCAAGAAGAAAGAACTTCTGACGGATGAAGAATATATTGAAGCAAGAGAACAGTATGGAGAGACGGGATTTGTCGCCGGAATCGGCGCAGAGGCTGTTCGTCAGTTGCTCGAAGAAATCGACTTGGAAAAACTCTATGAAGAACTGCGTGCGGAAGTTGTAACGTCGCTTTCCGATACAAAGAAGAAAAAGATCGTCAAAAGGCTGAAAGTCGTTGAAGCGTTGCGCAAGTCCGGCAACAAGCCCGAATGGATGATTTTAACGGTTCTGCCGGTGATTCCGCCGGATCTGCGTCCCCTGGTGCCGCTCGACGGCGGACGCTTTGCGACCTCCGATCTCAACGACCTGTACAGGAGAGTCATTAACAGAAACAATCGTTTGAAGCGATTGCAGGAACTTAACGCGCCGGAGATCATCATCCGTAATGAAAAGCGCATGCTTCAGGAAGCAGTTGACGTGCTGTTTGACAACGGCCGCCGCGGTCGGGCGATTACCGGAACCAACAAGCGCCCGCTTCGGTCCCTGTCCGATATGCTCAAAGGCAAGCAGGGCCGCTTCCGCCAGAACCTGCTGGGCAAGCGTGTTGATTATTCCGGCCGTTCCGTTATTACCGTCGGTCCGGATTTAAGACTGCATCAGTGCGGTCTGCCCAAGAAAATGGCACTCGAACTCTTCAAACCGTTTGTCTATAACCGTCTGCTTGAAAAAGGTTATGTGACAACGGTGAAAAGCGCGAAAAAAATGGTCGAAAGAGAGACATCCGAAGTCTGGGATGCCGTGGATGAAGTGGTGCGCGAATATCCGGTTATGCTCAACCGCGCACCCACGCTCCATCGTCTGGGCATGCAGGCATTTGAGCCGGTTTTGATTGAAGGCAAAGCCATCCGTCTGCATCCGCTGGTTTGTACCGCTTTCAACGCGGATTTCGACGGTGACCAGATGGCCGTGCATGTGCCTCTGTCGATTGAAGCTCAGACGGAAGCCCGCGTACTCATGATGTCGACCAACAACATCCTGTCCCCGGCCAACGGAAAACCGATCATCATTCCCAGCCAGGATATCGTCCTCGGGATTTATTATCTGACCCGCGCCAAGAAGGATGTGAAGGGCGAAGGCATGATTTTTTCCGGTCCGGAAGAAGTTCGTTGCGCCATTGACGCGGGAGCGATTGATCTGCACGCACGGATCAAGGTACGTGTTAAAAACGAATTAAAGGAAACGACAGCCGGCCGCATTATTCTTTCGGAGATTATACCTGAGGAAATCAGCTTTGATGCGATCAACAAGCTGATGAACAAAAAGGAACTGGCCAATCTGATTGACCATTGCTACCGTCTCTGCGGCGATAAAACAACGGTTTTGCTGGCCGATCGGCTCAAAGATTTAGGGTTTAAATACGCAACGATTTCCGGATTGTCATTTGCCGTGGGCAACATGATCATCCCTGAAAATAAGAAGAATATTGTGGCCCAGGCCGACAAGGATGTTTTGAAGATTCAGAAACAGTACATGGACGGTCTGATCACCGACGGCGAACGCTACAATAAAGTCATCGATATCTGGGCGCAATCCACGGAAAAGATCGCGTCGGAAATGCTCACGGGAATCAGCACTGAAGAAGTGGCTGGTTCTGACGGCAAGAAACGCAGAATTGAAAGTTTCAACCCCATCTACATGATGGCCGATTCCGGCGCCCGCGGTTCCGGTCAGCAGCTCAGACAATTGGCCGGTATGCGCGGTCTGATGGCCAAGCCATCCGGCGAAATTATCGAAACCCCGATTACGGCAAACTTCCGAGAAGGTCTGACGGTTCTCCAGTACTTCATTTCCACCCATGGCGCCCGCAAGGGATTGGCGGATACGGCTTTGAAAACGGCTAATTCGGGTTATCTGACCAGACGTCTGGTGGATGTGGCGCAGGATTGCATCATAACCGAGCAGGACTGCGAAACAGTTGACGGACTTTATGTATCGGCGTTGATGGAAGGCGGTGAAATGATTGAAACCGCCGGCGAACGCGTATTGGGACGTGTGGCGTTGCAGGAGATCCGGGACCCCTTTACCGATGAGGTGATCGTCAAAGCCAACGAGGCCATCGACGAGGCGCTGGCGGAGAAGATTGACCGCGCCGGTATCGAAAGAGTAAATATTCGGTCGGTTTTAACCTGCCGCGCAAAACATGGTGTTTGCGCAATGTGCTATGGACGCGATCTGGCCCATGGACACATCGTAAATATCGGTGAAGCCGTAGGTATTGTGGCGGCCCAGTCCATCGGAGAACCGGGCACACAGCTGACCATGAGAACGTTTCATATCGGCGGTACGGCAAAGTTTGATGAGCATTCCACCCTGGAAGCACGACATGACGGCTTGGTTAAATTCGTGAATTTAAACACGGTGAAGACCAGAGAAAATGATTACGTGGTTATGAATCGCCATGGTGAGATACATGTTTTGGATGAACAAAACCGCAGTCGCGGCAAATATACCGTACCTTACGGTGCTCATTTAAAAGTTAGCGACCAAAGTAAGGTCAAAAGAGGACAACTGATCGCCGAATGGGATCCCTTCTCTATCCCGATTCTGGCAGAAGTGAACGGAACGATTAAATACGGTGATATCATTGAAGGAAAGACCATGCAGGAGCAGGTTGACGAAGTCACCGGTTTGTCCCGTAAAGTTATTGTAGAATTTAAAGGCGGCGATTTGAGACCGCGCGTGTCCATCAAGGACAGTAAAGGGAAAACGGCAAAATTAGCCGCGACAAACGCCGTGGCAAGATATTTACTGTCTGTCGGTGTCAATATTGTGGTTTCGGAAGGAGACGAAGTCCGCGCCGGTGACATTCTGGCGAAGATTCCGCGTGAAACGACAAAAACGAAGGATATTACAGGTGGTTTGCCAAGAGTTGCCGAATTGTTCGAGGCACGTAAGCCCAAAGATTTTGCTGTCATCAGCGAAATTGACGGCGCGGTATCTTTTGGCAAAGATGCCAAGGGCAAACGAAAAATCGTTGTAACACCTGAAATCGGTGAAGAAAAAGAATACCTGATTCCCAAAGGAAAGCATATCAGTGTTCAGGAGGGAGACCGGGTGAGCCCCGGCGATGCCCTGATGGATGGTGTTAATAATCCTCACGATCTGCTGGCGATTAAAGGCGAAAAAGAGCTTGCCAGATACCTCGTTGATGAAGTTCAGGAAGTTTATCGTTTGCAGGGTGTTAAAATTAATGATAAACACATGGAAGTCATAGTTCGCCAGATGTTGCGTCGTGTCAGGATAACCGATCCGGGTGACACTCCCTTTATTGCCGATGAACAGGTTGAACGTTACCGATTCCAGGAAGAGAATGATAAAGTGATGGCTCAGGGAGGGCGTCCGGCCGTTGGAGATCCGTTGCTTTTGGGAATCACGAAAGCGTCGCTTTCTACTCAGAGCTTTATATCAGCCGCTTCATTCCAGGAGACAACCCGAGTGCTCACGGAAGCGTCTCTGTCCGGCAAAACAGACTACTTGCGGGGACTTAAGGAAAACGTCATTATGGGACGTTTGATCCCGGCGGGTACGGGGCTGATCATGTATCGCAAACTGGGGATTAAAACGGAAAATGATGATGTGGAAGTGATTGCAGAATAAATGTAAAAAGGCAAGAATTTGCTTGACAGAAGCAGCTTGAATTGATAGTTACCGCAGATTTGCTGCTACTTGAAAAATTGCAGTGCAGCGTTCGGGAGGAGAAATGCCGACAATTAGTCAATTGGTTCGCAAAGGTAGAACCAAAATTAAGAGTAAAACAAACGCCCCGGCTTTGGCCGGTTCACCCCAGCGTCGCGGGGTATGCGTGAGAGTTTATACCACAACCCCTAAAAAGCCGAATTCGGCCCTGCGGAAAGTGGCCAGAGTGAGACTGACGAGCGGCTATGAAGTATCATCGTATATTCCCGGCATCGGTCACAACCTGCAGGAACATTCGGTGGTTTTGGTTCGCGGCGGTAGAGTGAAAGATTTGCCCGGCGTAAGATATCATATTGTCAGAGGCACGCTGGATGCTGTCGGCGTTGCCGACCGCAAACAGAGTCGATCGAAATACGGTTCTAAAAAGCCAAGCTAAACGAAGGACAGGAAAATGCCGAGAAGACGTGAAATTGAAAAAAGGGAAATTTTACCGGATCCCAAATACAACAATAAACTGGTGGCCAGATTTGTGAACTCTCTGCTGAAAAGAGGGAAAAAGAGCGTTGCGGAAAGTATTTTGTACGGCGCTTTTGACATCATTGAAAAAAGAGTCAAGGAGCAGCCGGTTGAGTTTTTTGAAAAGGCCGTCAACAACGTGAAACCGGTGATTGAAGTTAAATCAAGGCGTGTGGGCGGATCCACCTACCAGGTGCCGACGGAAGTTGTTCCCGCCAGGCGCACCGCGCTGGCGATTCGCTGGCTGATTTCCAACGCGCAGGAACGAACGGAGAAAACCATGCGCGAGAAGCTGGCGGCGGAATTAATCGATGCGGCCAACAACCGCGGCGGAGCCATCAAGAAGCGTGAAGCAGTGCATAAAATGGCGGAAGCCAACAAGGCTTTTGCTCATTATAAATTTTAAGGAATCATTTAAACGACAAGGAAACCAACCATTCAAAGTTAAGGAGGAAAGGTGAGATGGCAAAGAAAAAATTTGAAAGG
>CAZDYR010000088.1:0-8409 GCA_964509625.1 uncultured Smithella sp.
AGACATGGCCCGCCGCGTGCCCCGGCGTGAAAATGACCTCAAAGGAACGATTGCCGTACCGGCGGACTTCGTGATCCTGCAAAATGGTGCCGACTTCAAATCGCGGAATCCGGCCGCGCATGTCTTCAATCTCCTCGACAATTGCTTCCACATCGCGGGCGGACATGCCGTGTTTGGCGTAAAAGGATCTGGCCTGCGCGATGAGGTAATCACCCTCTTGAAACTGCTCGTGAACCTGTCGGGCGACTTCCGACAGATGAAGCCGCGCCTTTGATTTTTCCTGGATGGTCTGCGTCATGCCGCAGTGGTCGGTATGCACATGGGTCAGATAGATGTCGGTGACGCTTTCCACGGAAAGGCCGATGCTTTTCAGATCCGCCTCCAGCTTTTCGAAAGCGCCGGGCATGTGCATGCCCGCGTCGAAAAGGGCGACACCCGGGCCGTGAACCAGCGCGTAGGCGTGGACGTGACGGAGGCGAAAGGGCATGGGCAGGGTGATGCGGTAGAGGTATTCAGATATTTCAGTGATCATTCAGACTAATTCAATTTCTCCCAGGTAACTTTTAAAATTTTTATCCTTTTGCCTTGAACCTTGAACCTTGAACCTTTAGCCTTTGTCCTTTGTTTCTCCACTACGCCGGTTTGCGGAAGACAACCTGAATATCGCCAATGGCCCTTTCGCGGAATCCGGCTTCGCAGGTGGCCAGGTAATAAATCCATCTGCGCCGGAAAGCCTCGTCAAAACCCAGTGAACTGATGATGTCCACGTTGCAGCAGAATTTTTCGCGCCAGTCCCTGAGCGTCCGGGCGTAATGGGTGCCGATGTCTTCCAGCTGCTCCATCAGCAGGCCGGTGTTTTTCGTCACCGCGGAGGACAGAGCCGTTACCGAAGGCAGATGCCCGCCGGGGAAAATGTATTTTTTAATCCAGTCCGACTTTCGCCGGTAGCTTTCATAACTTTGATCGGGAATGGTGATTACCTGAATCACCAGCTTGCCCGCCGGTTTGAGAAGCCGGTCGCATGTCTGGAAAAATGTTCCCAGATACCGGTGGCCGACCGCTTCGAGCATTTCGATGGACACAATTTTGTCAAACAAGCCTGTGACACGCCGGTAGTCTCTAAAAAGGATGGTGATGTTATTCTGAAGGCCCGCCTGACGGACGCGCTCCTGCGCGAGTTCGAACTGCTCCGATGACACGGTGATGCCGGTGACGCGGCAGCCGGTCTGCTTTACCGCTTCCACGGCAAAACCGCCCCAGCCGCAGCCGATTTCCAATACTTCATCGGATGATGTGATTCCGGCCTTTTCAATGATCCTTTGTATCTTGCGGCGCTGAGCGTCTTCGCACGTGTCATTCTCGCCTTGATAAAGGCCGCAGGAATAAAGCATGGTCGGGTCCAGAAACGTCCGGAAGAAATCGTTGCTCAGGTCATAGTGCTCACCGATATTTTTGCGGGACCCGATGATCGTGTTGGCCCGCAAGGCATGGATGACGCGGTCTTTCTGGCGCACCAGCCACGCCGTGGTCAGGTGGCCGTTGGCCAGCGCGCGGCGGTTTTTGATTAAAACGCTGAACAGGGCAGGAATATCATCCGCGTCCCACAGGCCCTTCATGTAGGCCTCGCCCAGGCCCACATCACCGCCCAGTATGGCGTCTTTAAAAAAGCGGTAGTCATGAATGGTCATCCGGGCCTGCAGCGGTGAGTGCCTGTCGCCAAAATAATATTCGCTTCCGTCCGGCAGATGAAATGTCAGTCCGCCTGTTTCGATCTTATCAAACAGGTTGACAACCAAATTCATGCAGGATCTTTCAAAGATCGTCGGGGCGGGGTTGGCCGTCTGCTGAGAAGACCGGGATTCTTTCTTCATGATGCGCTTCCTTTCAGAAAGGTGTAAATAATTAACAAAAAAAGCGATTTATGGCAATGATGATTTTATAACACATGCCGGGATCATTTCTCTTTTTGAGTACGAGATGTCAGCGGGAAAATGCTTCTGCGTCAAATCAACCACCTCGCAGCAAGCTGTCGAGGTATGAAATGAACATTGTTATATCGCAGCAAACTACGGAGAATTCACTCTCGTCCCGCACTCGCGGGATTAAAGACGATACAATTCAATCAGATAAGCGACAATCATAGCCGTTCCCGTCAGGCTGTGGACCTTGATCATCGCCAGATTGGCCGGGGCCATGGCCAGGGGATCGTTGAGATGACGCCGCATAACAGCAAAAGACCTGACAGCAAAGGGCAGGCTGATTAATCCCAGAAGGGTGATCGGCGACAAAATCTTTGCCAGTGACGCGATGATCAGGATACCGTAAGCAACTGTCAGACCGATGCCGTAAAGAACAGCCCCTTTCTTCCGGCCAAACCGCGCGACCAGGTTCCATTTTCCGCCGCGCCGGTCGGCTTCATAATCGGGAATCTCGTTGATGATAATCATCGACCACATCATAAATCCCGGTACCAGTGAAGCGATCAGCGGTTCCCCGGCGAATGTTCCCGCCTGTACAAAGTACGATCCCATGACAATGACCGGTCCGAAATTAACCAGCAGGCCCAGCTCGCCAAATCCCCGGTAGCCGAAACGGACAGGCGGTGTGGTGTAGAAAATGGAAGAGGCCATTCCGAAAAGCCCCAGAATCAAAACAGGCCAGCCGCAGGCATAAGTGAGATAAACGCCGATGATGGCGGTTAACGCAAAAAACACCCCGGCCACCCGAAGCATGTGTGTGTCTTTCAGCAGACCTTCCGGCAAAACGCCGCTTCCTCCGGCGAAAAAATTTTTCTCGTCTCCTTTTTTCAGGTCAACGGCGTGGCGGTAATCCAGGACGTCGTCCACCAGGTTGAGACCGAAGTGGTTGACGGTGACGCCGATGACGACCAGCGCGAAATGGAGCAGGTGCATGGAATAGCCCTGCGCCCAGGCGATCACGCCGCCTAAAAGCGCGGGAAGAACGCTGGGGATGACAAAATAAAGGCGAAGTGCTCGCAACCATACAAGCCAGGCGGCAGTCTTTTTCCGAGCCTGCCTGCTATTACCGGTTATTGAATGATTATTTCGGATTCTCATGGCTTGTTTTTACCAATGAATATTTTTTAATGGTTGATGCTCAGTCGGGCTGCCATTGGTGGAGCACTTATTTCTTCTGGTTCTTGAGGATCTCAAGAATCTTGTCGTGATACCGCCAGGCAAGGATGGAAACAATAACGGCGGCTGCGGCGACAATCGCTAAGAGAACGTATTGTTCCTTGTAGGCGATGTTTCCGCTGATCGACAGCATCATTGTTCCGAAAAAACGGCCGATGGTGGAAATGATGATAAAGGTCAGCACGGGAATTCGGCTCACGCCCATGATATAGCATAAATAGTCTTTCGGGAACCCCGGTATCAGAAAGAGCAAAAAAGAAACAAACAGTCCCTTGTGTTCCATGAAATGATCGAATTTTTCAAAGACTTCTTTTTTGACCACTTTTTCCAGAAGCGGTTCACCGAAAAATCGCGCCAGCATGAAGGCCAGCCATGATCCGAGCGTCAACCCGATCGTTGAATAAAGGGTGCCCCAGACCGGTCCGTACAAATACCCGCCGATGAAACCGCTGATCTCCCCCGGAATGACCGCGATGACCACCTGGATGACCTGGATGGCTATGAAAACCAGTACGTCAAAGCGCGACGTCTTGATGAAGTTGATGACTTTATTCCTGTCGGTCAGAAAAAGGTAAAGATCGAAATGAATAAAAAGGAAAACGCCAAGGCCGAGCAACGCCAGCAGCAGTAGTATTCGGTATGCCAATTTTCCATTCATGAAGGGATCTCGATTTTTTGATCAGTTTATCCCGCCTGAGCGGGATGAGTTTTAGTTCTCCGCGACTTGCTATGATATCATGCTGTTCATTCCCAATCCCGACAATTTGCTGCAAGGTGGCTGATTCCCGCCTGAGCGAGGCGAGCTTTATTTCTCCGCAGCCGGTTGCGATATCACGACTTCCATTGCATGCCTCGTAAACTTTCCGCGTGGTGGTTGATTCATGAATTTTCTATCTGAATAATCATCTTTCGTCAAATTGTTTCAGCCGGTTCCTGCCGACTGCAAAACGCCTCTCATCCGCCGCAACGCCTATGCTTCCAGCTCAAAAGGGTTGACTAAATAAAACGGATATGCAAGAAAAACGCATTCTTGAAATTCGAAATATACCGGATATATCAATCAGGTCAGCAAGGGAGGACGACATGTCAAAAGTGCCGCAAAAACTGGATAGAAAAAAATCTGAAATTTATCAAAATGCGCTAATCGCGAAGTTTGGCGAAAGAAAGCCGGATTTTGCAACGATGGGCCGGAAGATAAAAAACCCGCACAAAAAGTTTCGCGAGGTGGTTTGCGTGGAAGCCTGCCGGACGCCTTACGGACGCTCCGGAGGGGCGCTGAAGGATTTCTCGGCGATGGATCTGGGCGCCATGGCGATCAAGGAAGTTTTGCGCCGGACGGAAGGCAAGGTGAAACCCGCTGATGTGGATTATATTTTCATGGGACAGGTGGTTCCCGCCGGATGCGGCCAGATTCCGGGACGGCAGGCCACGATTCTGGCGGGTGTGCCGGAATCCGTTCCTTCGATCACAGTCAACAAGGTTTGCTCCTCCGGCATCAAAACCATTGACCTGGCCTTTCAGATGATTTTGCTGGGACGCGCGGAGATCTGTATTGCCGGCGGGCAGGAAAGCATGAGCAACTGCCCGTTTGCCCTGCCGGATATGCGCTGGGGCGCCAAGATGGGACTTCCCAACGGCCGCGTGGTGGATACGATGGTGTATGACGGCCTCTGGGACGCTTTTTATAACCGCCACATGGCGATTCACGGTTCGGAAGTGGCCGACGAGTTCGGCTTCAGCAGGGAAGAGCAGGACGAATGGGCGCTCAATTCCCAGCTCAACGCCGTGAAGGCGATGAACGAAGGGAAACTGGATGCCGAAATCTTTCCGGTGGAAGTCAAACAGGGCAAGAAAGTTATCATCATGGATAAGGACGAAGGCCCGCGGCCGGAGACAACCCTGGAGGGATTGGCCAAACTGCCGCCGGTATTCGGCCACTTAAGCACGGTCACCGGCAAACCGGGTTCGGTTACGGCGGGAAATGCCCCAGGCGTCAACGATGGCGGCGACGTATGTCTGCTGATGAGCCGTGAAAAGGCCGATGAACTGGGGCTCAAACCCATTTTCACCATTGTGGATTACGCCGAGGTGTCACAGCCGACCAAGGACATCGCCACGGTGCCGGGACTGGCCATCAAAAAGATTCTCGAACAAAACGATATGACGCTCGACCAGATGGATGTGATCGAAATCAACGAAGCCTTTGCCGCGGTGGCGCTGGTGAGCTGCCGCTCCATTCTGGGAATGACGAAGGAAGAGATGTTTAAAAAGGTGAACATCAACGGCGGCGCTGTGGCCTACGGTCATCCCATCGGCGCGACCGGTGCCCGGATCGCGATGACGCTGGGCTATGAATTGAAGCGGCGCGGCGGCGGCTGGGGCGTCTGCGGCATCTGTTCGGGTCACGCCCAGGGCGACGCGATGCTGATTCGTGTGGATTAAACGGGTCCATGCTGACATGCACGGAATGATTTTTGACAGAATCTTTTCATAAGGATGCGCGAAGATGAAAAATGACAAAACATCCAAAAAAGGGTTGATTGCTCTGGGAGTGCTGGCCGGGGTGGTGCTCATTGCGGTCGGGTTCTGGTTTCAGCACAAAACGGTTGTGATCGGCGGATACACGGTGGTCTACTACAAAAACCGGTGCAGCGTTGATCCGGAGGCATTGTCGGGCGGCCTGGAATCCTTAAAAGCGATTCCCTGTTTAATCAGGATCAACTGGCAGGAGTCGATTTCATCGGATATGCTGCAGGAGTACTGCTATCTTCCCGGCAAAGGCGTGGAGAAATCTCGGCTGATTCATAAGAAGAACTAGCCGATGCTCACGCTGACATCCCTGGCAACCATTTTTATTTCATCCTTTCTGGAGCTGGGGCTCGTTATCGTCCTGCTTCTGGGACTGGCGCCTTTTTTCCAGTTGCCGGCTGTGTTTGTAACAAGCGCCCTCACGGGGGCGGTCATTCTCTTCTGGATGGCCTTCGGGATGTTTCGCAGGCTGCCGAAGCTCAGTCTGTCGCTCGAGAGCAAGCAAACAAAACTGAACCACCCGATGATCAGCGGTATCGTCATGAGTGTCTCGAATCCTTACTGGATCATCTGGTGGGCGACCATCGGGATCGGCTACATTCTCTATTCGCGGCAATTCGGTCTCTGGGGTGTTGTTTTCTTTTTCGCCGGGCATATATCGGCGGATCTGGCCTGGTACTCATTCATCTCGGCCGCTGTCGCCGGGGGTAAACGTTTTCTGACATACCGCCTTTACCGGGGACTCATCGCGCTCTGTGCCGCTTTTCTGGTCGTTTTTGCCGCTTATTTCGCCTACGCGGGATTTGACAAGCTCCAAATGATCATCTCATAGCTTTGTTTCGATCAACTGAAGGATCTCCTCATTTTGCGGAATGTCCGCCATGGAATGTCCGTAATGCACAAAACGAACGTATCCGGCCTTGTCGATCAGCATCTGCGCCGGAAGCCTGCCCAGTTTGAACAGCTTGACTTCCTGCCCGTATAATTTCAGGACCCGGTGCTCGGGATCGGGCAGGCCGACAAACGGCAAATCTTCCTTTGCCCAGTATTCACGAAAGGCATCGGCCTTCTCCGGTCCGGCCACCAGAATTTCGGTATTCAGTTTTACAAATTGATCATAATCCCGGCGCAACTGCGCCATGTGCGCGCGGCAGAATGGTCAGAAGAATCCCCGGTTGAAAACCACCAAAACATTTTTCCTGCCGGCAAAGTCGGCAAGGGAGACACTTCTGCCTTTAAAATCATCCAGGGTAAAGTTCGGCGCGGGCGTGTTGATTTCGACTCTCGGCATACAGAATATTCCTCCATTCATGTTCAAAGCGGCCGTTGCCGGTTTAAAGGTTATTCACGGAAATTCGGTGCGGTTTCAAGGCCCGGTCGATGATTGTTCGCGGTATTTCCATACGCAAACCCGGTTTCGTCCGGTGGATTTTGCCTGATAAAGCGCTTTGTCGGCGCACTGGATCAGAAACTCCGGTGTTTTCTCACCGGTCGGGACAATCGTGGCGACACCCAGGCTTAAAGTGACCCAGGATGCGATGCTGGATTTGCGGTGCTCCATGCCTATCTGTTCAACGGCCTGGCGTATTTTTTCGGCAACGGTGAAAACCCCCTGCTCATCAGTGGCCGGCAGGATAACGGCAAATTCCTCCCCGCCATATCTTGCGACACAATCTCCGCCGCGCCGCGCTGTTTCACTCAGGGTTTTGGCCACCGACTTCAGGCAGTCATCGCCTCCCTGGTGGCCGTAAGTATCATTGAACAGTTTGAAGAAATCCACATCGCTCATGATGAGAGACAAAGGTTCCCCGGTTCTGCGCAGGCGGTTCCATTCCCGTTCCAGGGTCTGGTCAAAACAACGGCGGTTGGCCACTTGCGTCAGGCCGTCGCTGGCCGAAAGACGTTCCAGCCGCTCGTTGGCTTCCTTGAGCATGTTTTCAGCATACTTGCGTTCGGTGATGTCTTTGAAACGCGCCACCATGCCGATGACGGAGCCGTCAATGCCGCGGAAAGGCGTCGCGGAAAAGATGAAGGGAACGGAATGGCCGTTTTTGCCGGTCCGCTCGATGTCCTGCTCGATGCGTTTTTTCCCGCCCAGCAGTCTGGTGAGTGAGCATTTGTTCGTGCCGGCTTGCGAACAGCCCATCAAATCGTGGCATTTGCGGCCCACAGCTTCTTTTTCCGTGATGTTCAGGAAGGATAAAAGCGCCTGGTTGATTCTTTTGACGGTGAAATCCTCATAGACCAGGTACATGCCGTCGAGAGAGGTGTTAATAATCTGGCTGAGCTCGACATTGGCGATTTCCGCCTTCATCGCCATGGTGTTGGCCCGCTCGATCGCGTTTTCCAAATCGGCTCTGATCCGTTCCTGATCCAGCCTTGCCTGGGTGAGCTCTGTCTGAAGACGCTGAATGCCGGATGCTTCGCTTTGCGCGTTTTCACGAGGGGGTTCTGTTTTCTGAAAGACGCTTTTATGGATCATGACGCAACACCTCACTGAGAGATAGAATGCCTGATCATGCTATGGGTATGGTATGCGCTCCGGGACGCGCTTTTCAGTTTTCCGGAATGTTTGCTTCCTGATCCTCCGGCAGCAGTTCAAATGAATTTTTCACATCTTTGGGTATGGAACGTAAAGTGCCATTTTGCGCGTCAACAAAGACCCAGTCGGTTTCCCCCTCAGCCAGAAGTGCCCGGTCCGCCGGACGGATGATCCGGTATTTCC
>CAZDYR010000089.1:0-8384 GCA_964509625.1 uncultured Smithella sp.
GTATATTCCCGCATGTGAAAAGGGATTTAAGGAAAGCATGGCCAAGGGGCCGAAACTGGAATTTCCGATCACCGGCGTGAAAGTTGTCATCAATGACGGCGCCTCGCATTCCGTGGATTCTTCAGACATGGCCTTCCAGGCGGCCGCTCGCGGCGCTTTCAAAGAAGCCTATCTGCGGGCCAAACCGGTTATTCATGAACCGATCATGAAGGTTGTTGTCGAAACGCCCACGGAATTTCAGGGGTCGGTCATGGGTCTGCTCAATCAGCGCCGCGGCATGATCATCGGTTCTCAGGACGAAGGTGTCATGAGCGTTATCGAAGCGCAGGTGCCGCTGGCCGAGATGTTCGGTTTCTCAACCATTCTGCGTTCCTCCACCCAGGGGAAGGCGCAGTTCACCATGGAATTTGCTTTGTATCGCCAGGTACCGCAGTCGATCGCTGAGAAAATCGCCCTGGAAGTGGCGCAGAACAAAAAGACGGCAGCATAGCAGGTTAAAGGCGCAAGGCTAAAGGTTCAAGGCTTTTTTGATGGCGGTTTGCAGAGCTTTAAAACGGGATGGCAATGTCATCCATCTACTTTATGAGGATATTGTTATGATTAAGAATGAGATCATTGCACGTAATCCGTTGATCAATCTTGGATACGACAACGAATACATATTACCCAACGGCGGATTTGGCGCGGTTCTGGCTCATGCCGGCGTCGGCAAGACGGCGCTTCTAGTCCAGATGGCGCTTCACGCCATGCTTCACGAACAGCCTGTTTTGCATGTCAGCCTGAATGACGCCGTGAGCAAGGTGGATGTCTGGTACCGGGAATTATTCCAGGATATCGCCGGCAAATATGAAGCGGCTGAGGTCCGTGAATTCTGGGAACAGACGCTTGCGTACCGATTTATCATGACGTTTAAGGTGGAGGGGTTCAGCGCGCCCAAACTGGAGGAACGCCTGTCGGATTTAATGCAGCAGAACATTTTCAAACCGCACACGGTTATTATCGACGGATTGAAATTCGACGAGTCCGGACGAGGCCTGCTTCTGGAACTCAAAGAGATGGCAAAAAAGTATGCCATGCGCATCTGGTTCACGGTTCATACCCATCGCCATGAACCGCCCAAAGATGATGGACTGCCCCTTTCTTTTCTGCATGTGGCGGACTTGTTCGATGTGCTGGTTCAGCTGGCGGCGAAGGGTCCCGAAGTATACATTAAAGCTATCAAAGGGCAGTCGCCGGACGCGAAACAGGATGCATTACTCCTTGATCCTGCAACCATGCTGGTTAAGGAGTAAAAAACAGCAGCGTTGGTTTAACCGGCCTGGTTCAATCCCGCTTAAGCGGGACGCGTGTTGATTCTCCGCAGCTTGCTGCGAGGTGATTGGTGCTAATGGTAGGGATCATATTTTTTATCAAGACAGGCTTCTATCTCTGAGGTTCGGGCAAGGCAAAACAGAATATATTTGCCTTTCGGCATGGCTTTTTCCAGATATTCAAAGACGGGTAAATGCGGTTCCGCTATAGCGACGACCATTTTGCGGGGGCTGTTGCTTAATACGACAATGCGATTCGTCAAAGCGTATTGTTCACCTGCGGCTTTTTGCAGGGCAAACGATACCCTGTAATCTTTCAGCGAAACAACGGGCATGCTGAAGTGAGCGGAAAGCGCATGCATATAATTTTTTTCATTTATGGTTCTGTTTCGGACCAGCAGGGCGCCTAAATATCGATGGACACCGCTGTTTTTCTGCTTTTTCTGCAAAGTGAGGACATCCTGCAGCTGCTGGGCGGTGATGATGTTTAATTCCACCAGTATTTCCCCAAGTTTTTTCCTTTTGTTGCTGTAATAAAGACTCTTCATGATTTTGGATTGAGGGAGACCCATCTCACACAGGATTTGCCCCAGATACTTGGCAGGCTCTCTTTTTTTTCGCTCCATGGCTTTGCTCAGATCAAGATCTGTGATTATTTTTTTTGCGACGAGGATCTGGCCGATCTTATCGGGTATGCATATCTCCGGTTTTATTGGGGGATCGATTATCTTTTCAGAAGCCTTCAGGCCGGCTGAAGCATCATGGGAATCAGCACGGGGATTGGTCCGGGTAAAATCCGTTTCATCCGTTTTGCGTTTTTTTCGCTTCAAGGCTTTTCGCAAATCCAGTGCCCTGAAAATTTTTTTTCCGGTCAGAAGTTTGCCGATCTTGACAGGCATGGCAATCGAATACCTTTCTTTGCGGGAGTAACCCGGGTTGCCCAGCCGGGATATGCCGTTTCCGAGGGGCGTCATTTTCTATGGACACTCCGTTCGCTCCCGCATTACCGCATTTTGACGATGCTGATAGACCCTCATTTAATCAATGATACGCGTTTCAAGGAAAATAAACCGGAATGCAGAATAACGGGGCATGGTCCTTAACTTTATCGGCCATGGCGCGTAAAAAATGTAAATGGTGCAGTTGATATAAAAAAGTTCCTTTTTGATGTCAAATATTATTTCCATTTGCTGCTGTCCTGACGTGTATTATTTGATATAACCATGCTATTGAATCTGACGTTGGAAAGCACAAAACAGGATCGTTTGGCCCGTCCATGATCCCTGGAGTCGAAATCTGCAATGTTTGTAATGCTGCATCGGCTCAGGGGGGAAATTTCGTATAAAATATTTGCAATGCAGAGTCCGTTTGTGTATTCATCAAAAGGAAGACGTCTGCACTGAGACGATATGCCGTGATTTAAATTCTTGAAAAGACGGGGAAATACCATGAAAGCAACCGTAGTCCTTTGTTTGATCCTGGGCGTCGTTCTATTGGTAATCGCGGTATTCGCGGCCGCCATTGTATTGTTTGTCCCCCAGGCGCCGCCGGTGATGGAAGCGGTCGCCCAGCCTTTCCGGAAGATGGATTTTAAATCATTGCCGCCGGTAAGTTATTATCAGGCGCGCGATGGCGCCAGGCTTGCCTACCGGTCGTATCCGGCCGTCAAGGCGAAACAAAGGGTTGTTTTGATACACGGGTCATCGGCGGGAGGCAGTTCCATGCACGCGCTGGCCGCATATTGTCAACAAAGAGAAATGGATGTGTATGTGCCGGATATGCGCGGGCATGGGGAATCCGGACATAAGGGTGATATCGCCTACATCGGACAGTTGGAAGACGATCTGGAAGATTTTGTCAATCAGTTATTTAAAGGTGAAAAAAACCCGACGCTGGTTGGTTTTTCCGCAGGTGGCGGTTTTGTTTTGCGGTTTGCGGCAAGCAGCCGCCAGAAACTTTTTGACCGATATATTGCGCTTGCGCCGTTTATCCGATATGACGCGCCGACGACCAGACCCAATAACGGCGAATGGGCCAGGGCCAGTGTGCCGCGCATTCTTGCTATCACCCTATCAGGTCCGGCAGGCCGGAAATGGCTGGGACATTTGCCTGTAATTGCCTTTGGAATTGATCCGGAAACGGCAAAATACCGGACGGCGACATACTCCTACCGGCTCTGGAGTAACTTTGCCCTGCATTATAATTACCCTGAAGACTTGAAGGCCATCAAACAGCCGTTAACCGTGATGGTCGGCGAAAACGACGAGTTGTTTTACCCGCAGAAATTTTTGTCTGTTTTTGCCCGGACACAGCCTCATGCGGATATCCAGATCGTTCCTTCGGTTGGACATATTACTCTGATCAGTGAACCCATCGGCATGGCGGCAGTCGCGGATGTTCTTCTGCAATGAAGAAATAATCAACCACTTCGCAGCAGGCTGCCGAGGTATGCATAAAACGTCATTATATCGCAGCAAACTGCGCAGAATCAACACGCGTCCGCTTAAGCGGGATTGGGAATCATAAAAGGGATATCTGGAAATAACGGAGTCTGAGACGCGTTTTAGGAAGACCCTGAGAGGTCATCTTCTTCAGGGTGAATCAGGATTGATGTTTCAAAAAATCAGGATACACAGAATGAAACCTTTATCGGTTCGCGGCTGTAAAATATTGTCCCGGGGGAAACATGCCTTCTTATAACCGTCTGAAAGACGAAAAGAGTCCCTATCTGCTGCAACACGCGCGCAATCCGGTGGACTGGCATCCCTGGGGTGATGAGGCATTTGATCTGGCCGTGCGGGAAGATAAACCCGTATTTTTATCCATCGGATATTCCACCTGCCACTGGTGCCATGTCATGGAACGCGAATCCTTTGAAGATGAAACGGTGGCGAAACTTCTGAATGAAACGTTTATCAATATAAAAGTCGACCGGGAGGAGCGGCCTGATGTTGATGCGGTGTACATGAAGGTATGCCAGCTATTGACGCAAAGCGGCGGCTGGCCCCTCACGATTATGATGACACCGGACAAAAAACCCTTTTTTGCCGCGACGTATATTCCGAAGGAAACAAGATACGGCCATGTCGGCCTGCTTCAGATGATTCCGGAAGTCAAATCTCTCTGGCAGACCAGGCGAGAGCATATCGTCTCCTCCGCAACGGAAATTATCGGCGCCCTGCAGGGATCGGACCGTATCGGTTCCAGGAAGGATGTCGGTGAAGAAATTCTGCATCGGGCGTTTCGGTCCTTTTCGGCAGGTTTTGACCCGGTATATGGCGGTTTTGGCCAGGCGCCGAAATTCCCTTCACCGCACAATTTCTTTTTTCTACTGCGTTACTGGAAGAGAACGGGAGAAACACACGCTTTGCGGATGGTGGAACACACGGTGCAAAACATGCGGCGCGGCGGAATTTATGATCAGATCGGCTTCGGCTTTCATCGTTATTCAACAGACGCCCGCTGGATCGTTCCGCATTTTGAAAAAATGCTTTACGATCAGGCGCTGATGGCGATGGCTTTTATCGAGCTGTTTCAGGCAACCGGAAAAAAGGAATACGAAACAACGGCGCGGGAAATCTTCACTTACGTGTTGCGCGATATGACGCATGATCAGGGCGGATTTTATTGCGCCGAGGATGCGGACAGCGAAGGTGTGGAAGGGAAATTCTATTTATGGTCGGAGCATGAAATTCGCGGTGTTCTTTCCAAAGATGAAGCAGCGTATTTTCTGTCAAATTATAAACACGATGATGATCTGAAACTTCAGGGGATGCGGGAAATGCCCGCGGGCTCCTTTATTCCTCATCTGAAAGCCCTGACGGGCGAAGAGTCCCCTGAAAGCCGGACGGAAATTGCCGGTAAGATGAAAGAAATCCTCTCCCGTCTTTTTGCCCATCGCAGCGAGCGTGTACACCCCCATAAAGACGACAAGATCCTGACGGACTGGAACGGCCTGATGATTGCGGCACTGGCCCGCGGCGCGCAGGTTTTCGATGAACCGGTCTATGCCCGGGCGGCCGTTCGCGCCATGGAGTTTATTTTTCAGTTTTTGCGGACCCCGGAAGGCAGATTGTTGCATCGGTTCAGGGACGGCCAGGCGGCCGTATCCGGCAATGTCGATGATTACGCTTTTGTTGTCTGGGCGCTTTTGGAGCTCTATGAGGCAACATTTGAAACAAAGTATCTGGTCAAAGCGCTGGAGTGCCAGTCATACTTATCCGGTTATTTCCGGGATGAGCGTGACGGCGGATTCTTTTTTACACCCGTAGATGCGGAAAAGCTGTTGATGCGCCCGAAAGAGCTCTATGACGGCGCCATTCCGTCGGGCAATTCAATCGCTTTCATCAACACCCTGCGTTTGTCGAGGTTTACGGGTGACGCGGATATGGATGAAAGAGCGCATGAAATTTACAGGGCGTTTTGCTCACAGGCGGACGCCATGCCGACAGCCTTCACGCAATTCCTCTGCGGGCTTGATTTTGCAATAGGACCGGTAAGCGAAGTCATTATTGCCGGAGAAATAAATGGCGGGGACACGCTGGCCTTGCTGACGCCATTGAGGAAAAGTTTTTCCCCGAATAAAATTGTCATTTTCCGACCGGAGGGCCTGGATCACATGGATATAGAAACCATTGCGCCGTTTGTTCAGTCGCATCCGAGCATCAACAATCAGGCGACAGCCTACGTCTGCACAAACTTCACTTGTGCTCTGCCGACGAATGATGCCGAAAGCATGATGGATTTGCTGAATCAAAAGCGGACGGCGAAAGACCCGTGACCTTCAAATTCAAATCACTTACCGGATAGGCCGGTGCTGCTCTGCATCGGACCTTTATTTTCCGCGGCAATCGGACTTGCCTTTTCCCTGGCCTTCCGTCGATTCTTTTTTCAGGATGCCGTTTTCAAATGTCAGGGCGTAGAGATAATCATGATCGCCGCAGTTGTAGTACCAAATTTCCACCGGGTTGGCGCATTTTTTTGATTTCCCGCCTTCGCAGGACTTTTCTTTGGACGTTGGTTTGCCGCACGTGGTTAAAACCTGCATCCGGGTGTCACCGCTGGTGACCAGACCGGATCCGCAGCGAAAAGCGAAGCTGTTTACGCCAAGAGAGAAAACCAGGACAACGCTGAAATAAATGATTATGATCGCTTTCATGTCTTATCCTTTCCTTTTCGAATCATGAATCAATAGAAGATATTCGTATTTGTAAAGATCATGAAAAAACTGCTGGATAATTTCCTGTTCATCATTCAGCGGCGCGGCAGAACGCAGGGCGGCCTGGACTTTATGGCTTGAGCCCATCGGCAGAATGTCAATATACTGTCCGCGGAAAACACGGTAGCGGAAAGCCCTGGCGATGGTCTCCAGATGGGAGAATTTAATGGTGTATTCGGTATGACCGCGGAGGGATATTTTTTCAGGGACTCCAGAAGCCTCAAAATTATGATGAGGATAGTACGGATTATGCAATGACGCTTCGCAGCTGTGCTCACTTAAATAAATATAGGGGATATTGGCGCCGCAAAGCTTTTCCAGAATTTCCAGGGCGCCGATGTTAATCGATTCCGTGGATGTAAATTCAAGCGAAAATTCTTCCTCATAGTCCGCCGCTTTTTTTAATGAGCGGATCGTGTCTTGATCATCGGTTTCAGGAAGATTTTCCTCAAAGACCAGTGTGGGAAAATCACCTAAATTTTCGTTGAAGATGGCGAGATCGAATCCGCGCAGATCCGATACGGGCATTTTCAGAAAATCCATTTCGCGGAAATTAGCGGGAAACCCGGAAAGATTTTCTTTTTGCTGTTGCAGGAGAACAGGCGATATGTCCAGCATGGTTGCCCGTAGATTGGGCGCTTGTGTGAGAAAATCCTTCATCAGATGACCGAGGCCGCCGCCGACCTCCAGGACCTGAGCTAAATGGTTGAGCGGTACATACCGCCGCAGGAAGTTAAAAAGATGTTCTCCGAAGGAAGCGTTAGATTTCAGAACCCCGCGGCAGGGGCTGTTGTCCGGGTACAGCGCGTTGCAGACCGTCAGTTCCCAACCCAGGGACTTGAGCTTGTGGATATGATAATCCGTCGTTGTATTTAAAGCGTATCCCATATATGAAAAATTATCAGATCTGAAAATGCTGATGACGTCAAGTTCTTTAGTTCATAAACGAATCAAAATCAAACAAGACATTGCCTGCCGGAAGACAGTGGGAGGAGTTTGATAAAAGGTTCCCCTTACCCCTTACTCCTTCCCCTTGGGGAATCTCTTCTGAAGTTCCGGAATCAGTTCCGTGCGAATCTGTTCCGAGTCGGCGTATTTTTTTAAGTAGGCACTCGAGAAACGCAGGATGCAGGTGGGTGTCTGATTAATTTCAAATCTTTTGGTCATCGCCGACCACTGCGTGTATACAGGCACCGGATCAATCATTTTCAACACGATATTTTCCGTTTTCAAAGCGGCTGCAAGCGAGGAGTCCTGGTCGATTTTCCCCTGAGCGGCGAGAGCAAAAAGAACCCGTCTCGCTTTCAGGACATTTTTATAGCCCTTATTCGCCGCGACGGCGCCAAGGAAGTATTTCGCGAAGAGCGCCGTTTTTTTACCGTGACCCGGATAATCCACAAAGGTGATTTTTATGTCTCCTCTGGCCAGAAGTCTTTCCAGCTCCGGTTCCAGATATTTCTCCGCGGTCTGGCAGGGCGGACAAAAATAATCCGTGATGATAATAAGTTCCCATGCGCCTTTCCCATACGAAGGAATGCCCGTTTGATCATCGGCGTAGGCCGGTGTGGCTGAACCCGAAAAAGAAAAACTCACAAATAGATAGCCGATGATCATCATGGCCAGCAGCGGAAACCTTTGATTGTGCGTAAAAGGAATTTTTGCGTCACCGAATGAATAGATTACTTTCTGATACCACTTGTTCATCATGCCGGACCTTTCATAATTGACGAAGTACATCAACAGCACCAGGATGCCGAATGTAAGACAAAAAGGGCAAAAAACGTTTTCCGATACCTGAAAAGAAACCAGAAATACCTCCACGCCAATGCCTGCCGCGACAAGTATCCGGATGAGAT